>JARRJV010000014.1 GCA_037388825.1 Acidiferrobacteraceae bacterium
GCCGTGTGGGCGCTGGAGAACGGCTGGGGACGTACGGAGGACCTGGAGCGCATCGAGGAACGCGGCTGCATGACAGGTGCGGACCCGCGTGCCGTCTCGGCTCATGCCAAGAAACGCCAGCACCGCGAAATGGGTACGCTGGGGTCGGGCAATCACTATCTCGAGGTGCAGCACGTCACCGATGTCTACGATCCCGATACCGCCGCCAGATTTGGTCTGCGCGGCGGGGACGTGGTCCTCAGCATCCACTGTGGGTCCCGCGGCCTGGGCCACCAGATCGGAACCGAGTTCCTCAAACGCATGGTCACCGAGGCACCGCGTTACGGGCTGTCGCTGCCTGATCGCGAACTGGCCTGCGCGCCGCTGGAATCACCCCTGGGCGAGGAGTATCTCGGTGCCATGCGCGCCGGCATCAACTGCGCGCTGGCGAACCGCCAGATTGTCACCCACCTGGCGCGCGAGGCCTTCGCCCGCATCCTGCCCCAGGCCGACCTGCGCCTGCTGTATGACGTGTCACACAATACCTGCAAGGAAGAGGAACACACCGTCGATGGCCGGCCGCGGCGCCTGTTCGTGCATCGCAAGGGTGCAACACGCGCCCTCGGCCCCGGTCATCCAACCCTGCCTGACGGGGGTCCGCGACCCGGCAATGGCATGGCCGCCAGCTCGTGGACGAGCTTGCCACGCGCGGGATTGTCATTCGCAGCCCGAGCATGCGCGGCGTCGCCGAGGAGGCCCCAGGGGCCTACAAGGATGTCACCGCGGTGGTGGATGCCAGCGACGCCGCCGGCCTTGCCCGGAAGGTTGCCCGACTCGAGCCCCTGGTATGCGTCAAGGGCTGAACCCTGCACCAATTTACATTGGCACCAGTGGCTGGAACTATGACCACTGGCGCGACGACTTCTATCGTGGGCTGCGCAGGAATGACTGGCTTTCCTATTGCGCCAGCAAGTTCACCGGCATCGAGATCAATGCCACTTTCTACCGCCTGCAGAATCGCAGCACCTTCGAGCGCTGGCGCGACCAGACCCCGCCCGGATTTCGTTTCACCATCAAGGGCAATCGCTTCCTCACTCACAACAAGAAGCTGAAAGATCCACGACCCCCCATCAAGCTGGAACGCGAGCGCGCCGATGCCCTCGGGGACAAGCTGGCGGCGGTCCTGTGGCAACTGCCGGGCAACTTCCATCTGCACCTCGACCGACTGCAGGAATTCGTCGCAGCCCTCAATTCCTGGAACACCGTGCGTCATGCGATTGAGTTCCGCCATCGCTCCTGGTTCGTCGAAGAAACGCGCCGATGTCTGGCGCAGCGTCGCATTGCGATATGTCTTTCCGATGCAGCGGACTGGCCCCTTTGGGACGAGGTAACCACGGACCTGGTCTACCTGCGCCTGCACGGGCACACCCGCACCTATGCATCGGCGTACGCGCGCGCCTCATTGCAATACTGGGCAAATCGCATTCGCCGGTGGCACCGGGAGGGTCGGACCGTCCACGTCTACTTTGACAACGACGGAGAAGGCGCGGCGCCGCGCGATGCGCGGCGGCTGATGTCCCTGCTGGAAATTTCACCGTCGACGGGGCGGGAGACCGGCTCCCCGGCCGCGCCTGGGATACAATTGTAGGTGAAGCATCCACACGTCGGGATCGCACCATGAGCCAGGAGTTTTTCCTCACCGAAATCTCGCGCCATATCTGGGATACGAAGTATCGCCATCGTGAAGCGGATCGGGTCGTCGACCGGGAGGTGACCGATACCTGGCAGCGCATCGCCCGCGGCCTCGCAGCCGTCGAGCCGGAAAACCAGGAGCAATGGGCAGACCGATTCTACGGCATCCTCGAGGGATTCCGTTTTCTGCCCGGTGGCCGCATCCAGGCTGGAACCGGTACCGCCCACCGGGTCACCCTGTTCAATTGCTTCGTCATGGGTGTGATTGAAGACTCCATGGACGGCATCTTCGACGGCCTCAAGGAAGGCGCGTTGACCATGCAGCAGGGCGGCGGCGTGGGTTATGACTTCTCCACCCTGCGTCCACGCGGGACCTACGCCCGCGCCGCGGGAGCCGTCGCGTCGGGACCGGTTTCCTTCATGCGCATCTGGGACGCCATGTGCGGCACGCTCCTGTCCACCGGCGCGCGCCGCGGCGCCATGATGGCAACCCTTCGCTGCGACCACCCGGACATCGTCGAATTCATCGAGGCGAAGCAGGACCGGATGGCGCTGCGCAACTTCAATCTCTCCATCCAGGTGACGGACGAGTTCATGGAGGCGGTGCGTGCGGACAGTGAATGGCCTCTGGTGTTTCCGGCCGAGAGCATCCAGGGCCGTGAAGGCGAGACCGTAATCCGTGAATGGCCGGGCTACGCCCAGGCGCTCCCGTGCAAGATCGTTGCCCGTGTACCCGCACGGGAACTGTGGCAGCGACTCATGCGCGCCACCTACGAATACGCGGAACCCGGGGTACTGTTTGTCGATCGCATTAATCGAATGAACAACCTCTGGTATCGGGAGCACATCACCGCCACCAACCCCTGCGGCGAGATTCCGCTGCCGCCCTACGGTGCGTGCAACCTGGGATCCGTCAATCTGACCCAATTCATCCAGCGTCCGTTCGCAGACGATGCGCGTGTCGATCTCACAGCGTTGACGTCGACGGTAGCGACGGCCGTCCGGTTGATGGACAACGTTACCACCGCCTCGCGCTTTCCCCTTCCCGCGCAGCGGGACCAGGCCCACCATTCGCGCCGCATCGGGCTGGGTGTCACGGGTCTCGCCGACAGCCTGATTCTGCTGGGCCTGCGCTACGACAGCGATGCCGGTCGCGCGCAGGCAGCCCGGATCATGCGCACCGTGTGCCACAGCGCCTACCGCGCCTCGATCGAGCTGGCGCGCGAGCGTGGCAGCTTTCCGGCGTTCGAAAAGGAACAGTACCTGCAGGGCCGTTTTGTCCAGGCCCTTCCCGAAGACATTCGCGAAGGCATCGCCCGCAACGGCATCCGCAACAGTCATCTCACCGCCATTGCGCCCACCGGCACTATCAGCCTGCTGGCAAACAATATCTCCAGCGGGATCGAGCCCGTCTACGACTGGTCCTACCAGCGTGCGGTGCGGGAGGCCGACGGCAGCCTGGTCCACTACAAACTCACGGATTTCGCCCGGCAACGCTGGTCGGAGGCACACGGCGATACGCCCGTACCGGACACCTTCGTTCGCGCCTGGGAAATCACACCCGAGGCGCACCTGGACATGCAGGCTGCGCTGCAACCTTTTGTCGACAGTGCCATCTCCAAGACCATCAACGTCCCGCCGGACTACGATTACGAGGCCTTCCGCTCTCTCTATGAGACGGCTTACGACAAGGGTCTGAAGGGCTGTACCACCTTCCGCGAGAATCCGGTCACGGGCGCAGTACTGGAAACGACCGCTGCCGCCACGCACCATTGCTGCACCATCGACCGGGAAGCTGACTAGAGTCCCGCCGCCAATCCGGTACTGCCGCCCCCGGTTTGATGTTAGGCTTCGCAGCCGTCAATACTGAAGTGGCGAGGAATCGAACGTGGCAACAAGAAAAGCACGCCTGGGCAAACCCGTCCCCGATCTGAAACTCGCCCTGACCGGCGATCAGGAGATGCGCCTGTCCGACCTGCAGGGCAAGACCGTGGTCCTGTATTTCTATCCGAAAGACAATACCTCGGGCTGTACCGCCGAGGGCGAGGACTTCCGCGACCATCACGCGAAGTTCAAACGCCGCAAGGTCGTCGTTCTCGGTGTTTCTCGCGACAGCCTGAAATCCCACGAAGGCTTCAGGGCGAAGTACAAGTTCCCCTTCGATCTCGTATCCGACCCGGACGAAAAGCTGTGCAAGGCCTTCGATGTCATCAAGGAAAAAAACATGTATGGCAAAAAGGTCATGGGAATCGAGCGCAGCACGTTTATCATCGACGCCGAAGGGGTACTGCGCAAGGAATACCGGAAGGTGAAGGTGCCCGGCCACGTGGAGACCGTACTCGAGGACCTGAAGGAAATCTAGTGTGCTGCGTCGCTAGTCCTGAAGCTTCTCGAAGTGGATACGAAACAGGTTTTCCAGTTCATCGATCACCTCTTCCGCATCACGCCCGCCGGTCAGGTGCTGGGACATTAGTTCCGAGGTCTCGGCGAGCAGGGCCTGCGCATCGAGCATGGGGTAACTGGACCGCAAACGCTTGATGGCGCCAACTACCGATTCGTCATCCGGTCGCGCGATCCACAGCGGTTCCTGTGGCGGCAGCTCTTCCCCATAACGCTCGAGTAGATACTCGGCAAACTCCAGTACCATGTCCTGCTGTGCCGGCGGCAATTGCCGAAACGCGGACTCCAGCCGCTGTTCCTTGTCCGACGGACCACTCATCAGCTTCCCAGGCGTTGTTCCAGCTTGCGATTTCCGGCCGATTTCTTTTCGCAGTGCTCATAGGCGAAGGTCATGAACTCGTCCATGGCACGCAGGCGGAATTTCTGTCGCTGATAGACAATGGAAAACGGTCGTTCCAGGGGCGGTTCCAGGGGCAGGGCAACCAGGGTTCCGAGTTCCAGCTCCTTGGCCACGGTGGCCTGGGAGACGACGGATACGCCCAGTCCGGCCTCCACGGCGCTCTTGACCGCTTCGGGGCTGCCGACTTCCATGCTGATGTTCACGTCCTGGGGCTGGATGTTGCTGGAAGCCAGGTGCTGAAAGATGAAGTCCCTCGTACCCGAACCCTCTTCCCGGCATACAAATGGAACATCCGACAGCATCGTCACCGGGATGGAACTCTCTTTTGCCAGCGGATGATCGGGTGGACAGATGAAAACCAGTTTGTCGTGCCAGCACACCTCCACCGCCAGGTTCTTGTTGGTGATGGGGGACTCCACGATGCCCACGTCCACGGTGTTGTTCTCCACCATGTGGACCACACCCACGGAATTCGACACGTTGAGCCGGATGTTTACCCCCGGATTTCGTTCCTTGAACTCGCCCAGAATACTGGGGAGTACGTACTCGGCGATCGTCGTACTGGCACCAATGATGAGTACGCCGCTGACATCGCCCGTCAATTCACGGATGGCATTGTCCATCTCCCCGTACAGGGAAAGAATGCGATCGGCGTACTCGAACACACGATCGCCCGCCTCCGTCAGACTGATGCGGTTGTGCGTGCGGTCAAAAAGACGGGTGTTGAAGTGCTCTTCGAGCTGGCGAATCTGGAACGTGACCGCCGGCTGGGTCATGTGCAGGGTTTCCGCGGCCTTGGTAAAACTCAACAGCCGCGCAACCGTATGGAATACCTGCAGTCGCCGATCTGCCATGGTGGTTCACGTACCCCGTTGAGAGCAAGGCCGGCCGGGTCCGGCAGGATTTGAGTTCCGTCCGTCGACGGAAAATAGACCCAGAGTATAACCCAATAAGCTGAATTTGTGCCGGTTTTCACCGGCCATCATGGGTGAATCTCAGAAACCTTCGAGCTTGAGTTTCAGATCCGTCGGGCTCGTGGCATACCGCAGGGCCGTATCGGCGTCGATATGCTTGGCCTTGAACAGGTTGAATAGACAGGTATCGAAACTCAACATCCCCTCGGCCAATGTGCCCTTCTTGATCAGTTCGTGCAGTTCCTTGACCTTGATCGGATCGAGGATCAGCTCCCGCGCCAGGGCCGAGGCCGTCAGCACCTCGCACGCCACAATCCGGCCGCTGCCGCCGGCCAGGGGCAGCAATCGCTGGCTGACCACACCCAGGAGATTCTGCGCCAATTTGGCGCGGATACCGGTCTGGGCCTCGGGCGCAAAAGACGTCACGATTCGGGTCACCGTCTCCGCGGCCGCTGGCGAGTGTACGGTCGAAAAAACGAGGTGGCCGGTCTCCGCGGCCGCCAGGGCGGTTTCGATGGTTTCCGGATCGCGCATCTCGCCGAGGAGAATCACATCCGGATCCTCACGCATGGCCGCCCGCATCGCGTCGGCAAAGGTGGACGTATCCACGCCCACCTCGCGCTGGGTAATGATGGATTTCTTCTCCGTAAACAGGAATTCGATGGGGTCCTCGATGGTAATGATATGCTTCGCCTTCATGCGGTTCACTTCATTCACCAGGGAAGCCAGGGTGGTGGACTTGCCCGATCCGGTGGCACCGGTGATCAACACCAGGCCGCGTTCAAACTCGGTGAATTTCTGCACGATCTCGGGAAGGCCCAGCTCCTTGGGTTCCGGCACTTTGGTATTGATCACGCGCAGCACCAGGGCAATGCTGCCGCGCTGGTAGAAAACGTTGGCACGCACGCGCCCGATATCCTTGAATCCCACCGAGAGATCCACCTGGTGGTCACGCTCGAACTGCTTCTGGTGACGCTCGGACATGACGCTGTTCGCAAGCTTTTCCAGGAATGCCGGACTGAGTGGGGGAATCTCGCGCACCGCGCGGAGCACGCCGTCAATCCGGAGAATCGGGTGGTTGCGGCTGCGAATGTGGATATCGGATGCGTTCAGACGCACCGCGAGGGCGAGCACCTGTCCCAGCAATTGTAGTGGGTCGGTATTTTCAGGCAGGGATGCCTGGGGTTCCGTTCTGGCTTCGGACATCGACGTCTTCCGGTCCTACGTTGTGTGATGGGCAGGGACTGCGACGGGAATCCCGACCCGGCACGCCACTTTCACCTGCTAGTGTAGTGCAAATTAGGTTTCCCGCGACCCCCTGTCAACTCGATGGGCCAAAAAGAAAAGGGGCGCCCATGCGCCCCTTTCCCGGTGCCCGAAGCGGGCCGGATCAGATAAACAGGTTAATGTCCGCGTCCCCGGCATAGGCAAGTGCGGTGGACGCTCCGACGTAGTCTGAAACCTCGTCCAGGAAGTCGGTACGCTTCATGTCGAACAGATCCACCGTCATCTGACAGGCGAGGAACTTCACCTCGGCCTCGATGCAAAGGGAACGCAGCTCGGCAATGCTGGCCACGCCCTTACCCTTGATCTTGCTCTTCATCATCATGGTCATCATGGCTTCCATTCCCGGGATTGCCGTACCCAGTACGGGGAACCACTTGTCCATACCCATCGGCATGGGCATACCCGGATTGCCGAGCGGGCTGACCTTGAGCGCGAGCTTCTTGCGCAGCAACTGCAGGCCATAGAAGGTGAAGAACATCTGCACCTCCATACCCAGGGCCGCCGCGGTGGACGCGAGAATGAACGGAGGGTACGCCCAGTCCAGGGTGCCCTTCGTTGCGATAATCATCATTTTCTTGTCTGCCATGTTCCCCTCCTGATCGGTCGATCAACCATACTGACTGTGATAGTGGATTGCGCTTATGTGGACGGCCCACCCAGTGGGTCGCTAACTACGCCTTCTTCTTGATGAGAAAGACGAATTCGCCGCCGGTCTCGGACGACTCCAGAAGCTCATTGCCGGTCTGTTTGGCAAAGGCCTGGAAATCCTTTACGGATCCGGGGTCGGTAGCAACGATGCGCAGGGTCTGCCCGCCGCCGAGATCATTGAGCGCCTTTTTTGCGCGCAGGATCGGCAAAGGGCAATTGAGGCCACGTGCATCGAGTTCTTGGTCTGCCATTGTTCCTCCTGACATAAATCCAGCGATTCTCGCCAATGCCGCGCGGCACCCGCATCCGGGTGTTCGCTACGTCGGAAAGAAACCTCATCCCGGACGGTCCTGTGACGGGGCAAGATTGCCGACGGGGCGCCGGCCCGGGAATTCTGCTCAATTCCCCGCAGTCGCAGGCGGGTCGATTAGAATATTATTTAATTTGAATTGAACAATTTATATAGATTGCCCTGTTCCCAAATAGTTCGCAAGTACTTTTGCCCGCTCAGCGGCGGCAGAAGATCGAACCCCCAAACCGGGAAAATCTCCCTTTAAAACGGAATATTAGGGTTTGAAAACTAAGGCTTTTTTGCTGTATTCTGCGCGAAGATTCCGTAACCGTTGCCACCACCCGGTGGCCTGCGCATGACCCCCGACAATCGCAGTTTCTGGCTCCCGCGATTCCTGATGACGGCGATTCTGGCTGCCGCAATCGCCCTGCCAGCGCTCGCCGCACCGGCAAGCTCCAGCGGACTCCCCGAGCTGGGCCAGGACAGTACGGCTGATATCTCGCCTGCCGAAGAGCGGGAAATCGGCAACAAGGTGATGGTCCAGATCCGTCAGTCGCTGGACTACGTCGCCGACCCGGAACTGAACCACTACCTGGACCGGATCGGGAATTCCCTCGTCGCGAAGATTCGCGGCGGTCATCCGGCATTCCATTTCTTTCTTGTTAACGATCCGACCATCAACGCCCATGCCGTGCCCGGCGGCGTGATCTGGGTGGACATTGGCCTGATCTTCGCCGCACATTCCGAATCGGAACTCGCCGCGGTGCTGGCCCACGAAATCTCCCACATTACCCAGCGCCACTGGCAGCGCATGCTGGTGGAACAAAAACGCTTGTCCGGCGTCACACTGGCCGCGCTGCTGACCTCCATGGTGCTCGCCGCGGGTTCCGGAGATTCCGGGGCGGCCGGACCCGCCCTCGCAGCGATCGCCAACAACGCGGACCGGCAAATGACCTTCACGCGGTCCTTCGAACAGGAGGCGGACCGGGTCGGAATTGGACTGTTGGCGCGCGCGGGATACCGCCCCACGGCCATGGCGGATTTCTTTGGTGAACTGGAAAAAGTGGATCGCATCAACGGCGCCGACGTTCCCGTCTTCGTTCGCAGCCATCCCGTAACCAGCCAGCGCCTGGCCGAGGCCCGTGACAACGCCGCGCGGTTCCCGAAGGTTCACCGGCGGAACAATCATGACTTCTACCTGTTTCGTGCACGCGCCATCGCCCTCTATGGCCTTCCGGCCGGTTCTTCGCTCAAGGACGCGCGCGCACGTCTGGAGAAGGGCAGCAGCCAGGAAGCGGCGGAATACGGATATGCGATTGCGCTGATGGAAAGGAATCAGACGCATTCCGCTGAACAGGAGATCGATCGGTTGTTGCGCAGCCATCCAACGAACGTCCACTACCTGTTGGCGAAGGCAGACATTCTGCTAAAGGCCGGACAGACCCCGGCCGCGGTCGCCCTGTACAAGCGCGCCTTTGCCGGTCGGAAATCCGAAAACTGGCTGACGCAACGATATGCCGCGGCAATGATTGCCGCCGGCCACCCGAAGGATGCCTACACCGTGCTCCGACCCCTGGCGCGCAGCCATCGCAACGACGCACCGCTGCAGAAGCTGTTTGCCCGGGCGGCGGGAGAAACGGGCAAGCTGGTCGAGGCCCATCGGGCGCTGGCGGAATACTATGTGCTCAGTGGCGACCGGGACTCCGCCATGCGCCAGCTTGATATTGCCATGGGCCGCGCCAAGGGTGACTACTATGCGACCGCGCAGATCGAGGCCCGCATGAAAGAACTTCAGGCCCAGGGCCTGGCCGAGAATCAGAAGAAGTAACCCCCCAAAGGCGTGCACGGGAATCTGATATCGGATTCCTATTTCATTATTTAATTATGTACGAACATACCGCACGCGAATGTTGGCGGTCTTGTCCGTGCGCTAAATCGTCCAAACGCATTTACCTTATGCTGTGACGGCCTCGGGGCTTGCTATCGTGGCAAAGGCCTATGTATGCTAACGCCCTCGCGCCGCGGTATCGTTCCACAGAGTAACGAGGCGCAGCGATGCCGAAAGGCGACACCGATTGTCTCAGTACATCGCCAAGAAAGCCCGGACCACCGGAATCAATTAAAAAAAGCGAGACCGGAGAAACCGGATTCACGTAACGGAAGTTAGGAGGAGCAATGCGTAATTTCCCGAAGATCCTCGCCGGAGTCGGCGCCGCAGCCATGTTGATCGGCGGTATGGCGTTTACTTCGCAGGCCTACGCCGTGGGCAATATGCCTAGCCCGGAAGTCTGCAAGAAGGCTACCGATCCAGTGGTCAAGGGCGGCTGTGTCGCCACCGACCGCAAAAAGGGCAACTGTCACGCCTGCCACGCATTCAAGGGGATCGAAAAAACCCGCCTGCAGGCCGGCAACATTGGTCCTGCCCTGAAAAATCTCAAGGCACGCTACACCAAGGCACAAGTTAAGGCCCTGGTCTACGACAAGCGCACGAGTAATCCGCGGACGCTCATGCCACCCTATGGTGCCCACCATATTCTGAGCAGCAAGGAACTCGATGAAGTTGTGGACTGGCTGATGACCCTGTAGGGGTTCCAGACCAGCAAAACACAGCTTTATAACGTCCCCTATTGTATTTGAGGAGAATGCACGTGAATACGATGAAACGCAGAACCTTTCTGAAGGGCGCCATGGCCAGCGGCGTGGTTGCCGTTGCAGCCGGTGCCGGCCTGCTTCGGCCCACCGAGGTCTTGGCCGCGGCAGCCTACCCTTCCGCTGCCTTCAAGACGAAGGGCGTGGAAGACACCCTGAAGTCCCTGTATGGCTCAACGGCCCATTCCGCCAGCTCCAAGATCACACTGGACGCGCCAATTCAGGCGGAGAATGCAGCGGTGGTCCCGGTCACGGTGGAAACCAGCATGAACGCCCAATCCATCGCGATCATGATTCCCAACAACCCGGCCACGCTCGCAGCCAGCGTCGACCTCGCGTCCAATGCAACCGGATACTTCCGTACCCGTGTGAAGATGGGCAAGACCTCCGACATCGTCGCCGTGGTCCGCGTGGGTGGGACGACGTATTCGACGAAGAAGCTGGTCAAGGTAACCGTGGGTGGCTGCGGCGGTTAATACCGGCCGAGACACCCCCACCGAAGAATTAGACGAGAGGAATTCAGAAATGGCTAGACTAACCCGTATCCGGACCCGCAAGGTTGGGTCCCACACCGAGATCCTGGCGCTGGTCAACCACCCGATGGACACCGGCCGCGCCAAGAACAAGAAAACCGGCAAGCTGATTCCGGCGCACTTCATCGAGAAGTTCAATTTCGCCGTGAACGGAAAAGAAGTCGCTTCCGCAAACCTGGGCCCGGCGGTATCCAAGAACGCGATGGTTGGCGTTCGTGTCAGTGGCGTGAAGTCCGGCGACACCGTCACCGTTAGCTGGAACGACAACATGAAAGAAAGCGGATCCGCTTCGCAGAAGGTTCGCTAGGTCATTGCCGGAACATGCCGATCGTCCCTACCACGGCGTCGGCATGCAAAGGTCTCGATAGGAGGAGTTCATGAAAAAAATTGCAACGATACTCATCACCCTTGGGGTGGTCCTCAGCGTACCTCTGGCGGCGAAAGCAGATCCCAAGAGTGACCTGAAGGCCTTTCAGGGCTACTTCCTGAAGAAATTCCCGGGAGTGAAGCTCAGCTCTTTCCACGACGGCGTATACGCGCTTCCGCAAGACAAGGCGGCGCGCGCCCAGTGGGAACAAATCATGGTATTCCCGCCGTACGAGCTGGAACTGGCGAAGGGCAAGAAGTTCTGGGAAGCCAACGGTCTCGCCAGCTGCTTCCGCAACGGCGGCAAGGGCGTCGCGGCCCACTATCCCTACTGGGACAAGCGGGCGAAAGAGGTCCGGACCATCGTTAATGACATCAACAGCTGCCTCGTCAAGAAGGGCAAGAAGGCGATCAAGGATCTGAAGAAGGGAACGATGGCCGAGGTCGTGGCCTACATGAAATCCCTTTCCAACGGTTACAAGATGAAGATCGACGTCTCCGATCCCGGCATGCAGGCCATGTACGAGTACGGCAAGAAGTTCTTCTGGGCCAAGCGCGGCCAGCTGAACTTTGCCTGCGCCGACTGCCACCTGCACGCCGCCGGCAACTTCATTGGCGGCGAGGTGCTCGGCCCCGCCCTGGGCCACGGCACGGGCTTCCCCGTGTACCGTTCCAAGTGGGGCAATCTCGGCACCCTGCACCGCCGTTACGGTGGCTGTAACAAGCAGGTCCGCGCCAAGCCGTTCGCAGCTCAGAGCAAGGAATACAAAGCACTGGAAGTCTATGAGATGTACATGGACACCGGTATTCCGATCAAGGCACCCAGCCAGCGCGGTTAATACGACCCACGGTCGTCAGAAACAGGAGCCCGGCCCCGGTAATTCCGGGCCGGGCTTTTTTCTTCCCGTTTTTTTGGATGGAATTACAGGGAATAAAACGGTGACTTTTCACATCGTTGTACAAATACAAAACTGACATGCGTACGAAGCATTTCGGAGGAATCAATGGGTCTTTCACGACGTGAGTTTCTGCAGGTACTGGCCGCCGCCGCGGCATCCGGCCTGCCCCTGGGCGCAACAGCCAAGAATCGGGATGGCGTGGATGCATTCTACGACATGCCCAAATTCGGCAACGTTCGCCTGCTTCACTTCACCGATTGTCATGCACAATTGCTGCCAATCTATTTTCGCGAACCGTCGATTAACATTGGCATCGGCCAGTCCGTGGGCAAACCGCCCCATCTGGTCGGTGAGCATCTGCTCAAATACTACGGCGTCAAGCCGGGTTCGCGTGATGCCCATGCGTTCACCTATCTGGATTTCGAGCATGCAGCGCATCAGTACGGAAAGGTCGGTGGCTTTGCCCACCTTGCCACGCTGGTGAAGAAACTGCGCTCCGAGGCCCCGGGAGGCCGTTCGCTGCTGCTGGACGGCGGCGATACCTGGCAGGGTTCCGGTACCGCTTTGTGGACCCGTGGCAAGGACATGGTCGGCGCTACCAACCAGTTGGGCGTCGACGTGATGACCGGTCACTGGGAATTCACCTATCACGACACTGAGACAATCGCCAACATCAACGAATTCAAGGGGGACTTTGTCGCACAGAATGTCTTTGTTACCGACGCAGCGGCATTCGACTACAAGTTTGCGGATTTCTCCGGGTTCAATGAGAACACCCTGCGCGCCTTCAAGCCGTACACGGTCAAAAACCTGCACGGCGTCCGGGTGGCGGTGATCGGTCAGGCCTTCCCCTACACCCCTATCGCCAACCCGCGCTACCTGTTCCCGGAATGGAGCTTTGGTATCCGCGACGACAAGATGCAGGAAGTCGTGGATCAGGTCCGTTCGAAGGAGAAACCGGACGTCGTGGTCATCGTATCCCACAACGGCATGGACGTGGACCTGAAGATGGCCTCCCGCGTAACCGGTGTCGACGCCATCTTCGGTGGCCACACCCACGATGCGGTCCCGGGCGTGGTGCCGGTAAAAAACGCCAAGGGCACTACCATGGTCATGAACTCCGGATCAAATGGCAAGTTCGTGTCCGTCCTCGATCTGGACGTGCGTGGAGGCAAGGTCAAAGGCCATCGCTTCAAATTGCTTCCGGTGTTCTCCAACCTGATCGACCCGGACCATGCAATGAATGCATACATCAACAAGGTCCGTGCGCCCTATCTCAATAAGCTGAATGAAAAGCTGGCCGTTGCGGACAGCGTCCTGTACCGCCGGGGCAACTTCAACGGTACGTTCGATCAGATGATATGTGATGCGATGCTGGAGGTGCGCGGAGCGGATATCGCGTTTTCACCGGGCTTCCGCTGGGGTACCTCCATCCTTCCGGGCGACCCCATTACGATGGAGCGGGTGATGGATCAGACCGCGATCACCTATCCAAAGTCCACGCTGAACAATCTGACCGGCAAACAGATCAAGGATCTCCTGGAGGATATCGCCGACAATCTGTTCAACAAGGACCCTTACTACCAGCAGGGCGGCGATATGGTTCGTTTGGGCGGAATGCACTATACCATCAACCCCTCGAAGAACATTGGTCACCGAATTTCGGACATGACCCTTCGTGGGAAACGCATCGACCCGGGGAAGACTTACCTGGTCGCAGGCTGGGCGAGTATCCATCCCCAGGCGGACTCCCTGCCTGATATCTGGGACGTGGTGGCGGACTACCTTCGGGACAAGAAGACGGTCAAGATCAACAAGCCGAACACGCCGATCATCAAAGGGGTCAAGGGAAATCCTGGTCTGGCCTACACCTGAACCAGGGAGATGTAGCAGAAAAGGCCCGGCATCGCCGGGCCTTTTCTTTTCCTAGCGCCGCTCCACACGGAAACGCAGACCCTTTCGTTTTCGCAAGTCGACGCGAACCCGCTGCGGGCTCCATCCGTGCACCTTGTCGTGGGCCTCGACGAACACGATGTGAGTAGAATCAGGAATCACGATTCCACTCTGACCTCGGGTGAACGGCTGTTCATCCTCATGGGGATGAAACAACACGCGGTCGCCCAGAATCTTTCCGCTGGAATCAACGACACGCCACTCGTCCGCATAGTGATCCCAACCAGTATCATGGTGTCGCAAGGTCGTATTCACGGTCCACGAACCCCCCTGATACACGAATTCCGTGGCCACGATCTCCACCTGGTTGGCCCAGGCCGTGCCCAGCGACATCATCGCCACCAGCGCCATGACAGTCCATTTTCTCATTCTTCCTCCGCTCGATTTCTTCCAAACTGCGATTATACCTGCCCTGATCCCGCGGCTCTGCGGCCACGCGCTTGCGTGCTGCCTTGAGGATTGCGACATTTATCCTGTATAAACAGTACGTTATCCCGGTTGGAAGTGGTGCGGGGCCTTGGGGTAGAATCGGCGGCTTCGAGAATTCTGGCCCATAAGACCAACGATTAACGGGGAGTACCCTGCATGTCCGTCAAGCATCCTGTCATCGCCATCACCGGTTCCTCGGGCGCCGGCACGACGACCGTCAAGCGCGCCTTCGAGCACATCTTCCATCGCGAACGAATCAATCCGGTGATCATCGAAGGCGACAGCTTCCACAGATACAATCGCGTCGAAATGAAAGAGGCGGCCGAAAAAGACACGACCGGCCACTTCAGCCACTTTGGTGCTGACGCCAACCTGTTCGACAAGCTCGAGGCCTTGTTCAAGCAGTACGGCGAGACCGGGACCGGGGACAAGCGCCTGTACCTGCATAGCGATGAGGAAGCGGCCCCGTACAAAGGCCTGAAACCCGGCGAGTTCACCCCCTGGGAACCCATACCCGAAGGGACTGATCTGCTGTTCTATGAAGGCCTGCATGGCGGAGTGGTTACCGACACCGCCAATGTCGCGCGCTTTGTGGACCTGCTCGTAGGAGTCGTGCCCATCGTCAACCTGGAGTGGATTCAGAAGATCCATCGCGATGCCGCGGAACGGGGGTATTCGGCCGAGGCAATCGTCGAGACCATTCTTCGGCGTATGCCGGATTACACGCGCTATATCACGCCGCAGTTCTCGCGCACGCACGTGAACTTCCAGCGCGTACCGACCGTGGATACCTCCAACCCGTTCATCGCGCGCGACATTCCGACGCCTGACGAAAGCTTTATCGTCATCCGTTTCCGTGATCCTGACGGGATCGATTTTCCCTATCTCCTGAACATGATCGGCGATTCCTTCATGTCACGCCCCAATACGATCGTGGTACCGGGCGGAAAGATGGGCTTTGCCATGGAACTCGTTCTGACGCCCATGATTCACGAAATGATGGAAAAGAAGAAGAACGCCTAGCTTACCATGGCGCTGAACCGGCCCCGCGTTCTGCAAGGACGCGGGGCTTTTTATTTCCCGCCTGATGTATCGGATGTTTCTTCCAATGTGGGCCAACAGTCCACGTTCACATAGCGGGAGCCGCCCCTGTCGAATTGCGAACGCACCAGACAGATTCGTCTGAAACAGCACTCGACCGGCTCCATTTCCCTTTGTGCCGGCGGCCGGCGAATCTTCCGCAGGAGGGTAATATGCGGCTGAAAATTTCTTCGATCCACATGCAGGCCGGCACCGCGTAGCCGTGCCTGCAGACCTTCGACTACGGTCGCCAGGGCCTCGGGCGGATTGCTGCTGCCGGCCCAGACGACCCGTGCGCGACGAAACCACCCAATGCGGTCGAAACATACATTCACGTCTTGCCACGGGGTTTCCGCCCCAATCTCCCGTATTTGCGGCAACTGCTCCACGGAGACATTTCCCAGAAACACCACAGTCATGTGGATGGCCTCGGGCACAATCAGCTTTCCCGACTGTCCGGCAAGAAGACCGCGACCTACATCGTACAAGCGGCGCTGCTCTGCCGGCTCGGGCCACAGCGCGAAAAACAGTCGTTGCTGCCGTTCGGCTTGCTCCATTTCCATCTACGCCCTCCTTCCACTGCGTTTCACGTAGGCTGGGGATAGTGGTAGCGTATAACCTGCTCAGTTCGGCATGGATACTCGCTATCATGGCCTATTTCGGAAAACGCTACCATCCGCCCGGTACGGCGCCAGGAACCCTGATCCCGTCGGAATCAACGGAAGTGTGGCCCCTTAGCATCCGCGTCATGGACTACGATGCGGATCACTTTGAAGATGCCGGTACGGTAGGGGCCACAGATTGCCGCGCCTATCTCGACCAGCCGACGATTACCTGGATTCATGTTCAGGGTACCGCCGAACCCGATGTCCTGTACGAGCTGGGTACCCAGTTAGATCTGCATCCGCTCGCGCTGGAAGATATTCTCAATTCCGGGCAGCGCCCCAAGGTCGAGACGTATCCAAACCAGTATTTTGTAATCGCCTCGCTGCCAGTGCAGCGGAACGGCAGTATTGAGGTGGAACAGGTCAGCCTTTTCCTGGGCGATCGCTATGTAGTCAGCTTTCATCAGGGGCGCGACGACCCCTTTGAGCCGGTGCGCAAACGCCTGCGCAACGGAGTCGGCAGGCTACGTACCCGAGGCGCTGGCTACCTCTTGTATACCCTGCTGGACCTGGTTGGCGCGGATTCATGAACTGAAGCGCAATCTGCTACTGCTGCGCCGCATGTTGTGGCCGCAACGGGAAGTGCTCAATACCCTGATGCGTGAGGCCTCGCCCCTGATCGGCGACGATACCCACATCTATCTTCGCGACTGCTATGACCACACGATCCAGATCATGGATCTGCTCGAAACCTATCGGGACATGATTTCCGGCATGGTGGACGTGTACTTGTCCAGCGTCAGTAATCGCCTCAACGAAGTCATGCGTGTATTGACCGTCATTGCTACGATCTTTATTCCGCCCTCCTTCATCGCCAGCGTCTATGGAATGAATTTCGATCGTCAGGCAGGTTCGTGGAACATGCCGGAACTGGGATGGCCCTACGGCTACCTGTTCGCCTGGTTCCTGATGGTGGCCATGATTGGCGGGATGATCATCTTCTTCAAACGGAAGAAGTGGTTCTAGCGAAGCGAAGCGACGCGGCGAACGGAAGAAAGATGGTGGGCCGTGTAGGACTCGAACCTACGACCAATGGATTAAAAGTCCACTGCTCTACCAACTGAGCTAACGGCCCAAAAAATGAGGCGGGATTATCGCGACCGCCCCTGTTCATGTCAAACCAGGTCCCGGCGCGGGACCTGGTTTGACAAGACAGAGCCGTTACTTGGCCGCCGGCATCAAACGCATGTCGGCAAGCGCCATGCGCAGGGCCTTCACGAAGCCCTGCTCGTCCAGCAGATAGTACTGTGTCTTCATCGTCAGCGCGGCACCAAATACGATAGACATCCACGCGAGCATGGAACCCACTGCCAGGCTGGAGAATCCGGTGATGCCCTGGCCGATGGTGCAGCCCATGGCGAGCACGCCACCGAAGCCCATGAGCACGCCACCCGCGACATGATTGGCGGCATCCTTTCCGTTCACGAACCATTCGATTCGGAACTTGCGGGTGATCACGGCATAGAGGAAAGAACCGACGATCACGCCGGTCAGGGCCATAATGCCGAAATTGATGTAGCCCAGGTGGGTCGGGTGCATAACATAGCGGAAGCTGTCACCCATGGGACTGATAAAGGTATACGACTGCACCGCCACGCGGCTGGGCGGTTCGGCCGAGAACTGGGCGTCCTCGATCCAGCGCGCCCCCAGGGAACCACCGGTCACCCACCACGTTCAGCGTACCCGAGGCGGAGGCGCCGAACAGGCCGCCGACGAGGGTCCCCAACTGCTGGCTGTCGATGCCGTGGCGTGCGAGGTCGATGGTGGTGGCCTGAACCGCGGGGAAGATGTACAGCCCGAAGAAGTCGGTCCACAGCATGGCGTACGCAACCGCCGCCGCGAACACCAGTACCACTAGAGATTTGATGTTGCCCGCACCGACACGGATCAGGGTCTTGTTGCCACAGCCACTGCCCAGGGTCATGCCGATTCCGAACAGAAAGCCCCCGAGCACGTAGCGCAGCCAGGCAAAATTTGGCGTGCGATAGGGAGGAAAGGTTCCACTCCCGATCGGGATCTTGATGACCCCGGTGGACTCCAGCAACAGTACGCCGGCCATGGCAATGGCGATAGCGAAGATCCACGCGCGCAGGCGCCCGGTATCCCCCATATTGACCCAGTCCGAGACCGCGCCCATGGTGCAAAAATTGGTCTTGTTGGCGACCGCGCCCAGTACGACCGCGGTGAGAAAGACAATCAGCAAGACCTCGTGATGTGTGGTGAGATGCATAATCTGGTTCCTTCTGGCTCAGTACAGCCCGACGGCGCGCTTGAGACGACACCGGACCTCATTGTTTTATTTGAAAAAAACCGGTAGCGGAAACGCAATTTTATCGCATTTCCCGGCCCCGCCACCACCGCGATTCTAGCGCGGTTTGTAGGGGGTCGGATCCGGAGCACCGGCTTCCCGGAAGCCCTGGGCCCGCAAACGGCAGGAATCGCAGACCCCACAGGCCTCGCCGTTTGGGCCGGGATTGTAGCAGGACACGGTGAGGCCATAATTTATTCCCAGACCTACGCCGGTATGGATGATTTCGGCCTTGCTCATGGCAATCAGGGGCGCATGGATCGTAAAACGCTGCCCCTCCACCCCCGCACGGGTCGCCAGATTCGCCAGTTCCTCGAATGCGCGAATGAACTCGGGACGACAGTCCGGATAGCCGGAATAGTCCACGGCGTTGGCCCCGATGAATATATCCTGCGCGCCCAAAACCTCGGCCCACCCCAGCGCGACCGAAAGAAATATCGTGTTTCGCGCGGGCACGTAAGTGATCGGGATGCCCTCTCCCGGTTCTTCGGGAACAGGGACATCCGTATCCGTCAGGGCCGACCCACCCATCCAGCCGATATCCAGCCGCATGGTCCGGTGTTCGACCGCGCCGATGCTCGCGGCGACACGGCTCGCCGCCTTCAGTTCGACCCGGTGACGTTGTCCATAGTCAAAAGACAATGCGTAACATGCATAGCCCTGGCTGCGGGCAATGGCGAGCGTCGTGGCCGAGTCCAGGCCGCCCGATACCAACACCACGGCCAGCGGTGACTTTCTATCGTCCGGGCTCATTGCCCCAGAGAATCTTGTGCAACTGGACCTGCATGCGCACCGGCAAATGGTCTTCCAGGATCCACTCCGCCAGTTCGCGCGGATTTACCAATCCCTCCGCTGGCGAAAAAAGCACATCGCAAAGCCCGTCCAGGTTTCGCGCCTCCACCTGCTCACGGCTCCAGAGGTAGTCCTCGCGACTGGTAATCACGAATTTGATCTCGTCATTCTTGTCCAGATGGGCGAGATTCTCAAAACGATTGCGCGCCACTTCCCCGGACCCGGGGGTCTTGATGTCCATGACCACGTTGACCCGCGGATCAATGCCCTCGATGTCGAGCGCGCCACTGGTTTCCAGAGAGACGTGATAGCCATGGTCACACAGACGCCGCAACAGATCCGGACAACCGGTCTGGGCAAGGGGCTCTCCCCCCGTCACCGTTATATAGCGCGTTCCGTAGGGTGCTACGGCGGAAAGTATGTCATCGTAACTCATCCAATGTCCGCCGGTGAATGCGTACTCGGTGTCACAGTAGCCGCATCGCAGCGGACAGCCGGTCAGGCGAACGAAAACCGTCGGCCAGCCCGCGGACCTCGCCTCCCCCTGCACGGAGTGGAAGATCTCTGTTACTCGGACGCGTTCCCGCGCGCGTGTTTCGGAAGTGGACATCGCACTCACGCGGGATCTAGTGGCCCTCTTTCTGCATCAGGGCCAATCGGGATTTTGCGGAGCGCGCCAGCACGGTATTCGGATAGCGCGAGGCAACCTCGTTCAGAAAGGTGCGCGCCTTGTCCCATTCATGCAACTCGTAGTAGGTGTAGCCGATCTTCAGCGTTGCATCGGGAACCTTGCGGCTCCCCGGATAGGTTTCCCGTACCTTGATGTAGTCCTTCAGTGCCTTGGCAAAATTTCTCTTGATGTAGCTGGTCTCGGCAATCCAGTACTGGGCATTGGGCGCCAGCGGGCTGGAGGGAAACTTCGCAATGAAGGCATGAAAGGCCCGCCCCGCACCCGTGTAGTCCCCCTGCTTCATTTGCTGAAACGCGGCATCGTAGGCGTGCTGCTCCGTTGCCGTAGGAATCGCACTGGAAGTGGCCGGTTGCGGGCCGGTGTTTCCAGCCGCCGCCGAACCCGTTGCGGGTGGCGCAGGCCCGCCCACGCGCTCCAGGCTGCGCACCCGGCGATCGAGATCGGCCGTGAGATCTTGCAGGCGCGAACGCAATTCCTCGAGATCGTGCCCCTGGACCTCCACCTGATTGCGCAACTGGCGCACCTCGGTCTGCAGCGAATCCAGTTGCTGCAACAACTCGACCAGGGTTTCCTTTGAAATGTTCGCGGGGGCGTCCTTGTCCGCGGCCTTCTGGTCTTCGGGACCCTGGGATCGCCAGCCCGCGTAAGTGGATAACGGCGATCCCGCGATTACCAGGAATCCCAAAAGTGTCGTCGTCAGTACGGCCCGGACATTCATGGATAGACAATCTCCACCCGTCGGTTGCGCGCCCATGCAGCCTCGTTGTGCCCCGGATCCAATGGCTTCTCCTCGCCGTACGACACCGTTTCCATCCGATCGCGGCTGACACCCAGAACCACCATCATGCGCATCACGGCCTTGGCGCGACGTTCCCCGAGGGCCAGATTGTAATCCCGCGTCCCGCGTTCGTCGCAATTTCCTTCCAGGCGGACCTTCACGTCCGGGTGGGCGACCAGCCAGGCGGCATTGGCCTCGACGGTTTCGCGATTGTGGTCGTCAACCTCGCTGCTGTCGAACGCAAAGTTAACAGTCGTTACCACAGGCTGCTCTTCACCCCCCAGGACCTCACCACCGACTTCCCCGGTCCCCCCCGCGGTCCCGGTGGTCACCTCGCCCCCGGCGCCTTCCGGCCCGCCCTCCTTGGACGGTTCCGTTTGGCAGGCGGCCAGGGCGAGCAGCAGCATCGCGGTCCAGATCAGTTTCGCAGGCATTTTCATCGTCGACTCCTTCAGTGCATCAACGGGGAAGATAGGGGGACCACGCCGGTTCGCGGATGTCGGCATCGGTCAGGGTATACAGCTGGCGCACACGCCCGTCGGAAGAGACCGAGGCCAATACACCTCGTCCCTGAATCTCGGTTGCGTACAGAATCATGCTCCCGTTGGGCGCGAAACTCGGGGACTCGTCCAGACGGGTATTGGTGAGAACGTCCACGGAACCGCTGCCCAGGTTCATGACACCAATGTCGTAGCGGCCGTTCCTGCGGGTCACAAAGGCGACCGACTTGCCATCCGGTGCATAGCGCGCACGAGCATTGTAGCTTCCTTCATAGGTCAGACGCGTGGGTGCTCCGCCTGAGGCGGACTTGCGATACAGCTGCGGGCCGCCGGCACGATCCGAGGTAAAAATGATCTGACTGCCATCCGGAGACCAGGTCGGTTCCGTATCGATGGCGGGATCGAAGGTCAAACGCTTCAGGTGCTTGGTCTTCAGATCCATGACGTAGATTTCCGCGTTCCCATCGCGGGACAGGGTCATGGCCAGCCGTCGCCCATCGGGGGCGAATGCCGGCGCGCTATTGATCCCGGGGTACTGGGCCAGCCGCTCGCGCTTGCCGGTGATTACGCTCTGCAGGTAAATCATGGAGCGCTTGGCTTCGAACGACACGTAGGCGATCTGTTTGCCGTCAGGAGACCAGGCCGGCGACATAATCGGCTCGGGCGAGGTCACGATCGCCACCGGATTGTAGCCATCCGAATCGGCTACATTCAGCTGGAACCTGACATTCTTCCCCACACCCTGGCGGCTCACGTAGGCAACACGTGTGTTGAACACACCCGGCTCGCCGGTAAGCTTTTCGTAGATTCGGTCTGCGATCTGGTGCGCGATCGCGCGCAGGCGTTTCTCTGCAACCACGTAGCGATAGCCGGTCAGCTGCCGCTGTTTGTACACATCCATCAGGCGAAATTCGATCTGGTAGCGCCCATCCTTCCTTCGCTGGACAGTTCCAATCACCAGCGCGTCCACCTTCACCAGGCGCCAGTCCTTGTAGACTACGTCCCGGTTGCGCGTTGGCCTTGCCGGCAGCTTGTCAGCCGCCAGTGGCGCGAAGCGACCACTGCGCGCCAGGTCGGCCCGGACGATGGCGGCGACATCCTGCGGCATTGGTGCACCCTTGGGTCGGCCGAACGGGACCACCGCAATCGGGATCCCGCCTGCCACACCCTGGGTGATTTCGATCTTGAGTATGGCCGCTGCCGGTGCTGCAGGCAGGAGGGTTGCAAGAAGCAATGTAATGGATACCAGGCTGCGCATATGATCTACCGCTGTATGTCATTGGGCGAGAACGTCAGCTCGAGTTCCCGCAATTGTTCAAAGGCCGCCGCATCGTCCGGTACCGGTAAAGGCGACGACTTGTATACCGCGTTCTCCACCGAGCGGTCGAAATTCGCGTCCCCGCTCCGCCTCTTGATTGCGACACTGAGCACTTCGCCGCCGGGGACCAGGCGCACCAGTACCGTACACGACAGACCGCGATCGACCTGAGGCGGAACAATCCAGTTGCGGCTGATGCGCGCGAAGATCCTGGACTTGAATCCCGCCGCCTCCTGCATGGCCCGCGCACGTTCTGCGTCCTTCGCGCGCTGCGCCTCTTCTGCCGCCAGTTGTTGCTGCAACTGATGTTGCGCGCGTTTCTGCCGTTCCGCCTCGGCCTTCCGCTTTGCCTCGGCCTTCCGCTTTGCCTCGGCCTTCCGCTTTGCCTCGGCCTTCCGCTTTGCCTCGGCCCGTTTGCGCGCGTCCGCTTTACGCTTCAGCTCCGCCTCGTGCCGCGCCTGCTGTTGCCGCGCCCGCTCCTCGGCCCGTTTGCGGCTTTCCGCTTCCCTGCGCGCCGCCGCGCGTTGGGCCGCGCTAGGCTCCGGTGCCTGGCTGGTAGCACGAACTACCTTGGCCTGGATTACCGGTGCCGGCGTCGCCAGCGGCGCACTGGATCGCAACTGGATCGCCAGCAGGGCCAGGACGGTGCCATGCACCAACAGGGCAAGACCCAGCGCCCGGGCCGAATCCTTGGCATGGGATCGGTGCCGAATCGCCACCGACATCACCGCCGCGGGGGCGGTTCCGTGATCAAGCCTACACTGGGCGCGCCACTGTTTTGCAGCAGCACCATCGCCTGCACAACGGTCCCGTAGGGCACACGACGATCGCCCCGGATCAACACCGTGGTCAGTGGCCGCGCCGCGAGGATGGCGCCGACCTTGCGTCGCAGGGCCTTTTCATCGATAGGCCGATCGTCCAGATAGTAATGACCCTCACGATCCACAGTCACCACCAAGTTTTCCGGATCTTTCGTATCTACGGCCCGCGCAGCGGCCTGGGGCAAGTCCACTTTCACCCCCTGACTCAACAGGGGCGCGGCGATGATAAAGATCACCAGCAGAACAAGCATCACGTCGATGTAGGGTACGACATTGATATCCGACATCGGCTTGCGTGGCTGGCGTCGTAACAAAGGCTCGGTCATTTCGGCGCCCTCACCAGCTGGCGCTGGATCACGCTGGAGAATTCCTCCATGAAT
Organism: Acidiferrobacteraceae bacterium; assembly: GCA_037388825.1. Lineage (NCBI taxonomy): Bacteria > Pseudomonadati > Pseudomonadota > Gammaproteobacteria > Acidiferrobacterales > Acidiferrobacteraceae > Acidiferrobacteraceae bacterium. The sequence goes on from JARRJV010000014.1 coordinate 23,775, forward strand.
ATCTCGTAGCGGGTAATAAGGCGCTCCACGCGATTCGAGTAACGGTTGTATGCAATGACCGCGGGAATGGCCGCAAACAATCCCATGGCCGTCGCGATCAGGGCCTCGGCGATACCGGGCGCGACGTGGGCGATGGATGCCTGCTGTACCGCACCCAGGGCGCGGAAGGAATTCATAATGCCCCACACGGTGCCGAACAGACCTACGTAGGGACTGGTGGAGCCAACCGTGGCCAGGAAGGACAAATGGGTTTCCAGCTCATCGATTTCGGCGGTCATGGCCACGCGCATGGAGCGGCGCACGGAATCCAGCATCTCGGTAGTGGTCCCGTGGGCGTGGGTGAGCAAACGGCGAAACTCACGAAAGCCGCTGAGGAATATGTCTTCCATACCGATGGCGTCGGTGTCCCGCCGATTGAGTTCGGTATACAGCTGATCCAGGGACGCGCCTCCCCAGAAGCGATCCTCGAACTCGTCGGCAATGCGGCGCGCACGGCGAAGCTGAAACCACTTGCGGAAGATCATGGTCCACGACACGAATGAGGCCGCAAGGAGGAGCAGCATCACGAGCTGCACCAGCAGACTCGCCTCGCCAACCAGCCCAAGGATGGATACCTTTTGTGATACCGGGTTCATCGTACCGTGCGCGCCTTTACAGTTCCCGCCGCCGGGCTCCCTGCGGACGAAAACCGGCGTGCAATCTCCTCCGGAATCGGCGCCGGGACAAAACGCTCGGCGTCGATACACGCCAGGCGAATCTCCCCGGTACACAACAGTTCCTCGCCGCGGCGTACCTGCTGGCGAAAGTCGACACTGGCCTTGCCCTGCCGCTCCGGTTCCGCCGTCACTTCCAGCAGATCGTTGAATCTCGCCGGTTTCAGGAAATCCAGTCTCGCGGTACGCACGGCAAATAGGATTCCGTTATCGCGCAAAAGTTCGTCCTGCTCGAAACCCAGGGACCGCAGCCATTCGGTTCGGGCGCGCTCCATGAAACGAAGGTAGTTCGCGTAATACACGACCCCGCCGGAATCGGTGTCTTCGTAGTAGACGCGCATGGAAAGTGTAAACGTACTCACGATACCGCCTGGTATTCCTGTAAACGAACGGTGGCGGAAAAGGGGTCAGGATTCGTCAAACAAATCCTCTTGCAGCCGCGCCGCCGCCTGCGGCACAGCCAGTCCGAAATACTCCCACGCCTTGCGCGTGGCGACCCGGCCCCGCGGCGTACGCATGAGAAAACCCTGCTGGATCAGAAACGGTTCGACCACGTCCTCGATGGTGCCGCGTTCCTCGCTGATGGCTGCGGCAAGACTGTCGATGCCTACCGGGCCGCCGTCGAAGTTCTCGATCACGGTGCGGATCAGCTTCCGATCCAGGGTATCGAAACCCTGTTCATCCACTTCTAACATGCTGAGTGCAGACGCGGCAATGTCGCCGGTCAGCGTGCCATCGCCTTTGATCTCGGCGAAGTCGCGGGTCCGCCGCAGCAGGCGGTTGGCAATGCGGGGCGTACCACGGGAACGAGCGGCGATGGCCTGCACGCCTTCGGAAGTGGTTTGCACGCTCAGGATACCGGCAGAACGTTGCACGATTCTGGCAAGGTCATCAGGCCGATAGAACTCCAGCCGAAGAACGATACCAAAACGGTCGCGCAGCGGTGACGTGAGCAGGCCGGCACGGGTGGTCGCACCAATGAGCGTAAAGGGTGGCAGATCCAGCTTGATCGAACGGGCTGCCGGTCCCTCGCCAATCACGATGTCGAGCTGGTAGTCCTCCATGGCCGGATACAGGATTTCCTCCACAACCGGGCTGAGGCGATGGATCTCATCGATAAACAACACGTCGTTGGGTTCGAGGTTGGTCAAGAGCGCTGCCAGGTCTCCCGGACGCTCCAGCACCGGGCCCGAGGTCTGACGCAGGTTGGCCCCCATCTCGTTGGCGATCACATGGGCCAAGGTGGTCTTGCCCAGGCCGGGCGGGCCAAACAGGAGCACATGGTCAAGCGGCTCCTTGCGCTTGAGCGCGGCGGCGATGAAGACCTCCAGTTGCTGGTGCACATGGGGCTGGCCGATGTACTCGCCAATGCGATGCGGACGCAGGGCGCGATCGTGGGCCAGCTCCTCCGGTGTAGACATCACATGGGCCGATATCAGTCGGTCGTTTTCGATCATTTCCTGCCCCTACCCCGCGGCGCCCTTGAGCGCCTGTCGAATAATGTCCTCGGTACCCAGGCCTTCGGTCTGCACGCCCCGCACCAGGCGGCTGGCCTCATTCGGCTTGTACCCCAGGGCCATGAGCGCACTCACCGCCTCGCCCACGGCATTCAGGGGCACATCGCTCGCTGCTGCCGGCCCACCGGGCTCCACTGTACCTCCCTGCACCTTGTCGCGCATTTCCACGATCAGGCGCTCGGCGGTCTTCCGGCCAATACCGGGGACCCGGCTGATGCGGGCGATGTCCTCGCTGGCGACGCAATCGGCAAACTCCTGCTCGCTGAGCCCCGAAAGCAGGGCCAGGGCCACGCGCGGACCGACACCACTGACCTTGAGCAGGTTGCGAAAAAGGCGACGTTGGGACTCGCGCGAGAAGCCATAGAGCAGGTGGGCATCGTCGCGGACCACCAGGTGGGTGTGCAGGGTCACGGTTTCCCCCACGACTGGAAGATCATAAAACGTCGCCATGGGTGCCTCGAGTTCGTAGCCGACACCACCGACATCCACCAGTAGCACCGGTGGCTCCTTATGAACCAGGGTACCGCGCAAGCGCCCGATCATCGGCGTGCCCTCTTCATGCCCGCGAACGCCGCGGCAATGCCGGAACTGCTATGGGCATGACAGATGGCACAGGCCAGGGCGTCAGCCGCATCGGCCTGGGGCGTGCCGGACAACTGCAACAGGGCCGTCACCATGTGCTGTACCTGGTTCTTCTGCGCACGACCGGTACCCACCACAGCCTGTTTGATCTGCAGGGCCGTGTACTCGGCCAGGGGCAAATCATGGTGTAGACCGGCGCAGATGGCCGCGCCACGGGCCTGACCGAGCTTCAGGGCCGAGTCCGCATTGCGCGCGAGAAATACTTTCTCGATCGCCATGACATCGGGGTTGTGAGTCGCGATTACTTCGATAATTCCGTCGAAAATCGACTTCAGGCGTGGGGCCAGTTCTTCCGGGGGCGTGCGGATACAACCGGAGGCGACGTAGACCAGACGGCCACGTTCGCCCACTTCGACGATTCCGAAGCCGGTAAGACGGGAGCCAGGATCGACGCCGAGGATTCGCATGCTCAGCCCCGCTCCCCCGCGGACACGCTAGCCCGCCTCCTGTTGCAGCAACTCTTCGGAGAAATCGGCGTTGCTGTACACCTGTTGCACATCGTCGAGCTCTTCCAGGGCATCCAGCAAGCGCAGCATCTTTTCCCCTTCTTCGCCATCGAGATAGACCTCGGTGGACGCGCGTTCCGTTACTTCAGCCACTTCGGGTTCCAGTCCCGCGCTCTTCATGGCCGTGCACACGGCATCGAATTCTTCCGGTGTGGTTTGTACCTCGATACTTCCGTCGCCTTCCTGCACGACGTCGTCGGCGCCGGCCTCCAGAGCCGCTTCCATGACCTTGTCCTCGTCGGTTTCGCTGGGGTAAGCCAGCACGCCCATGCGCGTGAACAGATAGGCCACCGAACCGTCAGTGCCGAGATTGCCACCATGCTTGGAGAAGGCGTGACGGACCTCGGAAACCGTACGGTTGCGATTGTCGGTGGCGCAATCCACCATCACCGCGACGCCGTTGGGACCGTAGCCTTCGTAGCGTACCTCCTCATACTGGACGCCTTCCAGTTCGCCGGTGCCACGCTTGATCGCGCGCTCGATATTGTCCTTGGGCATATTCTGCGCCAGGGCCTTGTCGATGGCGGTGCGCAGACGGGGATTGGCGGACGCATCGCCGCCGCCCATACGGGCCGCGACAGTGATTTCACGGATCAGGCGGGTGAAGATTTTTCCGCGCTTGGCGTCCTGTGCGCCCTTGCGGAAACGGATGTTGGCCCATTTGCTATGGCCGGCCATGTGTGGATCCTCTTGTGCTTCGATTTTGCGGTAGCCGCCGGCGCACGGCGGCCGCCGATGTCCCGGCAAGGACCCGAACAAGCGCCTAGCTCGGAGCGTCGCTCTGACGCCGGAAAACACCGTAGAGGGCCCACAGACCCAGCACCACGGTCAACGCGCTCAACAGGTGCTGGAAATTCCGCGCCAGAACCTGCCCGGTGTTGGCATCCCAGAAAGCTGCCCCGCAGGCCAGGGACAGAATAATGATTCCGATCTGCCACTTCCTGCCCAGGCCGATCGGCCAGCGGCGCGCCAACCACACGCTGATGTGGCCCACCGTCCATCCCAGCACCAATCCGCCCAACACGTCCAGGGGCCAGTGGGCGCCCACCACCACCCGCGAGAAGGCCACAAGCAGCACCGGAATCGGCAGCGAAACCAGAATCCATGGCCGCCGGTGGTGCAGACCCACCACGGTCGCCAGCAACACCACGGTGCTTGCATGCCCGGACGGAAAGGAGCCGGTCAGCAACCTCGGACCGATGATATGGATTTGCGAAGAGGCCAAGAGACTGGCCGGCCGTGGCAGGTGCAGGGCGTGCTTGAGCCCGTGTATCGCAAGAGTCCCGAGTACCGCCGCAATAATCAGCGACCAGGCAAGCTCAGGATCGCGCCGGACCAGGGGGCCCAAGATGGCGAATGCCAACAGCCCTTCGCCCAGTAAGGTGATGTGGGCCCACAGGTCGTCGCCCGTGAACTGGCTGACCGCGTTGAGCAACAGGAAAAGCGGCCGATTGGAGCCCGTGGCCCAGACCAGGATGAAGACTCCCAGCAAGACGGCCAAGCCGCCGTAGAACCAGCCCATCGCGACCCTGGGCGTTGGGGAAGCCGATTCCAAGGGCGCCTTCAGACTATATTAATGGTAGGGCTCACGGCCCGGGATTATAGCGATATCACCCACACACGTCGCCGCAAGAGTTGCCCGGTCGGCGGATTGTGGCTACCGTAACTGCAAGGCTTGGCACGGACTGACGCAGGCGAAAATAAGCAATGGAATCAACCGCCAACGCAAGCGCGCTTTCCCTGGGGCACACCCTTGGCGAATATCGCATCGATGCCGTCCTCGGCCAGGGCGGATTTGGCATCACCTACCTCGCCACGGACAACAATCTGGGCACACGCGTCGCCATCAAGGAATTCTTTCCTGCGTCGCTGGCCCGGCGCGACGAAAATTCCGACATTGCCGACGCGCCCGAGGCGGGCGTCCGCGGCAAGGAACTCTACCTTTGGGGCCTGCAGCAGTTTCTTAGAGAGGCCCGCGCCCTCGCACAGTTCAAGCACCAGAACATCGTGCGGGTCCTGCGCTATTTCGAGGCGCACAACACCGCTTACATGGTCATGGAATATGAGCAAGGCCAGAGTCTTGCCCATTATCTGGCCACCCACGGCAACAAACTGACGGAGCAGGAGCTGCTGCGAGTCTTTCTTCCCATTCTCAATGGACTGCAGGCCATACACGACGCGGGCCTGCTGCACCTGGACATCAAACCGGACAATATCTACCTGCGCCAGGACGGCAGCCCCATGCTGATCGATTTCGGCTCCGCGCGGCAGCCCACCAGCGCTGCCGGGGAACTCCAGCCCATCACCTTGACGCCTGCCTACGCGGCACTGGAACAGTATCCGGACCAGGGCGCGCCGGGCCCCTGGACCGACGTCTACGCGCTCGGTGCGTCCATGTTTCGTTGCGTTACCGGCATCTCGCCCGCCGGCGGCCTGAAACGCGCCCAGGCTATCCAGCAGAACCAGCCCGACCCTCTGGCGTCGCTGGCCCGGGTGGGCGTCCCGGATTTCGCCAAATTCGTCCTGCAGTGCATCGACTGGGCCATGGAGATCGCCCCCCAGCGACGCCCCCAAAGCGCCCAGGAACTGCAGGAGGGCCTCCTGGGGCGCCGACGCCCGCCCCAGGTCCCATCGCCCCCGCGACCGGCGCCGGCACCGCCTGCCGAAGCTGCGACAGCCAATGATCCGGATGACAGCTATGTGGACCGCTGGAAGGCCGGGCGCTGGCTGCTCGCGGGCCTGGTGATCCTGGCGCTCGCCGGGATCGGCTTCCAGTATTGGGGCGGCTCGGGGACCGGTGCAAGCGAAGGCCCGAGGGAACAGATCTCGGACCGCCCGTCCCGGCTCGCCTTTACGCTGATCGGACATTCGGCCCCGGTACGATCCGTCGCCTTCCTCGACGGCGACCGCCGCCTGCTGTCTTCCGACGATTCCGGGCAAGTCCTGCTATGGGACCCGCGTACCGGCCAACGCCTGCAGCAGTTGGCCGATGGTGCCGACGGCGGTCGCATCATCGCCGCCACGACCAGCGGCGGCTGGTTCGCCGTGGCTGCTGGCGGCGGCATCGACATCCGCGGCCTGGATCAGGGCGACACCATCGCAAGCCTGCCGGGCCCGGAAGATGCGATCACCCGTCTGGCCGCCTCAAACGACGGGAAATGGGTTGCCGCGGGCGACAACCGGGGCAATCTGTTGATTCAGAAGGCCGATGGCAAGGGTCGCGGGATTCGGCTGCATGCCGGTCAGGGCGCAATCACCGGGCTCGCCTTTTCCGCCAATGGATCCCTGCTGGCGACGGGTGATGGCAAGGGTTCCGTGGCCCTCTGGGACGTAAAAACCGGCCAGAACCGGTTTCACGCCGTCACGGCGCCAGATCACGCATCGGCCCTGGCCCTGTCGCCCGACGGCAATTGGATCGCGAGTGGGGGTCAGGGGGGCGCGATTAGCCTGTGGAATCCCGGGGGAAGAGCCTCCCAGCGTTCCCTGCAGGCCCGGGTGGACCGGGTGGAATCCCTGGCATTCTCACCCGATGGAATGTCCCTGTACGTGGGCCTGAGCAACAACGCCGTGGCGGTCCTGGACCGGGAAAGCGGTTCCATTCGGGACATTCTCACGGGCCAGAACGGGGCCGTACAGGCCCTGGCCCTGTCCCCGGACGGCCTCACCCTGGCCACCGGTGGGCGCGATCTCATGGTCCTCATCTGGTCCGCCTGGGGCACGAAAACGAAGCGTTAGGCCCCCTTGCGAAAACCCCCGCCCCCGCCGGGCTTGTCTCACCGGCGGACCGCCCCCATACAGGGCAGGACACCCGATCACAGACAGACGACAGGACTATATTGTGGCAACCCTTGAACTGACGAAAGAGAATTTTTCCGAAACCGTCGACAACAACGGCATGATCCTGGTGGATTTCTGGGCCCCGTGGTGTGGTCCATGCCAGAGTTTCGGCCCCGTTTACGAACAGATTTCCGAGAATCATGAGGACGTGGTGTTCGCCAAGGTCAACACCGAGGAACAGCAGGAACTGGCGGCACACTTCCAGATTCGTTCCATTCCGACCCTGATGATCTTCCGCGACCAGATCGTGATCTTCGCGCAACCCGGGGCCCTGCCCGGTTCGGCCCTGGAAGAACTGATCGGCAAGGCGCGGGAACTGGACATGGACCAGGTACGCGCCGAGATCGCCGCCGAGCAGGCCAAGCAGTCCGGTTAAGCCTGGTTGCGGGCCTCGTCCGCAAACCTCCCGGTTTTCAAAAACTCGCACAGCTGGCGCGCCGTATCCGGCGCTGCCAGCATGCCCGTGTGCGAATGGTGAAGTACCCGCCGATCCGTGGCCCAGGAGGGCTGCGCCTCAGCCAGGCTCACGACCCCGTCATGCGGCCGATCCAGGTTACCCATCCACATCGCCAGGCCCACGGGCCGGTCGCCGGCAATGGCCCCGAAGTCCCGTCGCGGCGGCGCCCAGGTTCGCGGCTCACCTGCGACCACATCCATCACCGCACGACCAATCAGCATGCGCCCCAGGGAAGAGCGGGCCAGGCGCGCGCCGGCGCGCGTGCCCGACAAGGGAGAGCCAAGACTGACGATGCGCCCGGGCCGGGATGGAGGCGAATAATGGAACAGGGCTCGAACCACACCGCCGCCGAGACTGTGGAAAAGAGATCGTCCTTCATGGAGCGGTAGCGGAAGATGCAGGCCGCGTAGCCGGCCCGCCGCAGGCGCCGACGCAACGGCAACAAGACCCACCACGGTAACCACAGGCCCGGCAACAGCACCACCGCCTCCGGGGCTTCGCTCATGGCTGGCCCTGTTCGTATTCCATGCGCAATGCAGCAATGATCTCCCGATCGGTACGGGATGAGGCGCGTGTCTCGGCAGCCGCAAAGTCCAGCCAGGCGCACTCGCTGTGCTCATGGTCGCGCATCACCACGACGACAGGGGCCGGCAATTGCAGCGAGAACACATGTTCGAGATTGATATGTACGTCGGGGGCGTAGCGGGGCCGCCACTCCGGCAGAATCTCGTAGCGATTGACACGCTGCCAGTCGCGCAGACCCTGGCCTGGGTCGATGCCCGTTTCCTCCCTCAATTCGCGGATTGCGGTTGCACGAGGCTCGCGCTCGTCCCACCGCATGCTGCCGGTGACGGATTGCCAGAAGTCCGGGGGATTCGTGCGGCGAAGCAGCAGGACCTTGCCGTCGCGTGTGTGCACCACCACGATGATGGATTCGGGCCGCTTGTAGCCCGCGGCCGGGTCAGACCTTTTCGCCACCACCACCTTCGCCTGCCGCTTCCACCGGACGGCGCAGCCGGATGTTCAACTCACGAAGCTGTAGGTCGGAAACAACACTCGGCGCCTCGGTCATCAGGCATGAGGCCTTTTGTGTCTTGGGGAAGGCGATGACATCACGTATGGACTCCACCCCCGCCATCATCGCGGCGATACGGTCGAGACCGAAGGCGATCCCGCCGTGGGGCGGCGCGCCAAAACGCAGGGCATCCAGCAGGAAACCGAACTTCTCCCGCGCCTCGTCTTCCTCGATTCCCAGGGCGGCGAATACGCGCTGTTGCACCGCGCTACGGTGGATACGGATGGAACCACCGCCAATCTCGGTCCCGTTCAGGACCATGTCGTAGGCCCGGGCCATGGCATTGACCGGATCGCTGTCCAGGGTTTCCTCATAGTCTGCCTGCGGTGAGGTGAACGGATGGTGCAGGGCCTTGTAACGTCTCGTCTCGGAGTCGTACTCGAACATGGGGAAGTCCACCACCCACACCGGGCGCCAGCCGGCCTCCACCAGTCCCTGGTCCTCGCCGAGCGCCACGCGCAGGGCCCCCAGGGCGTCGTTCACGATCTGGGCGTTGTCGGCGCCAAAGAAGATCAGATCCCCGTCGGCAGCCCCGGTGCGCTCCAGAATCCCGTTGACGGTATCGTCGGGCAGGAATTTCAGAATCGGCGACTGCAGGCCATCGCGGCCCTTGGCGACCTCGTTCACCTTGATGTAGGCCAGACCCTTCGCGCCATAGCGCGCGACGAAGGCAGTGTAGTCATCGATCTGCTTGCGGGTCAGGCCGCCGCCAGCCGGTAGGAGCAATGCCGCCACGCGGCCATGGGGATCCCTGGCCGGTCCGGAGAAGACCTTGAATTCCACGTCCTGCATCAGGTCCTTGACCTCCACCAGCTCCAGCGGGATGCGCAGGTCGGGCCGGTCACTGCCGTAGCGGCTCATGGCCTCCCGGTAGCCGAGACGCGGCACGGGATCGGGCAACTCCGCACCAAGCTCCTCCCGGAACAGGGTGCGGATCATCTCCTCGATCAGACCCATGACCTGCTCCTCGTCGACAAAGGCCAACTCGATATCCAGCTGGGTGAACTCCGGCTGCCGGTCGGCGCGCAGGTCTTCGTCTCGGAAACAGCGGGTGAACTGGTAGTAGCGCTCGAAGCCGGAAATCATGAGCAGTTGCTTGAACAACTGCGGCGACTGCGGCAGGGCAAAGAAGTGTCCGCCGTGGGTACGGCTGGGAACGAGGTAATCCCGCGCGCCTTCCGGCGTCGAACGCGTGAGCATGGGTGTCTCGATCTCGATGAAGCCGTGGTCCTCCAGAAAGCGTCGCAGACTGCGGGTGATGCGATGTCGCTGGCGGATGTTGCGATGCATGAAGTCGCGCCGAAGATCCAGGTAGCGGTACTTCAAACGCACTGCTTCGCCGACATCGGACTCGTCCAGCTGGAACGGCAAGGCATCGGACTTGTTCAGCACCTCGATTTCCTTCACCAGCACCTCGACCTGGCCCGTCGGAAGTTCGGGGTTCTCGGTTCCTGCCGGACGACGACGCACGCGCCCGAGGACACGCAATACGAATTCGTTACGCGCACCCTCTGCGGTAGTGAAGGCCTCCTGCGTATCGGGATCACATACCACCTGAACGATACCTTCGCGGTCGCGCAGGTCGATAAAGATGACGCCGCCGTGATCGCGACGTGTATGCACCCATCCGCAAACGGCCACGTCCTGATCCAGGAGAGTCTCGTTTACCTCCCCGCAAAAATGACTACGCATGATTTCCTACCTGGTTTCCTGTCTTTCGCCCATCGGCATGCGCCGGTGGTTGTTGGCGCGGCCCTCCGTCTTGGGGTCCGCCTATTTGTTGTTCTCCGGGACCAGTACGCCCGCGGAGATGATGACCTTCAGCCCCTCTTCCACCGGAATCTTCAGTGGCACGACATCGGCGCGCCGTACCATGAGAAAGAAACCCGACGTCGGATTCGGTGTCGTGGGTACGAAAACGTTGATGACGTCGTCTCCGATCCGGTCCCGCGCTTCCCGCATTCCGTCACCCGTGACGAAGGCCAGGGTCCAGGTGCCCGCACGCGGGTACTCGATCATAACCACTTCGCGGAAAGAGCGTCCGGATCCGGAAAATACCGTTTCCGCCACCTGTTTGGCGCCGGCGTAGATCGATCGCACCAGGGGGATCCGTGCCAGGAACCGCTCCCACAGCGCCACCAGTTGCCGTCCCAACAGATTGGCCACCACCACACCGGTGACCAGGACCACGGCCGCCGCAAGCACGATACCGAGACCGGGGATACGGAAGCCGATCAGCTGCTCCGGCCGCCAGGCCAGCGGCAGGAGCAACAGCGTGCGATCCATCAGATCCACCAGAAGACGGATCACCAGCACCGTCACGCCCAGGGGGACCCACACCAGCAGCCCGGCAACAAGATAGCGGCGCAGCGGACTCATGGCCGTCAGGCCTCAGGACTTGCAGCCACAGGCGCCGCCGGCCGCGCAGGCGTGCCCGGATTCGGCCTTGGCCGGCTCCTTTTTCCCGCCCTTGTCCTTGAAATCCGTGGCATACCAACCGGTACCCTTGAGCTGGAATCCGGCGGCCGAAATCAGCTTCTTCAGTTCCGGTTTCCCGCAGTCGGGGCAATCCGTGAGTGCTGCCTCGCTCATCTTCTGCATGGCCTCCAGCTCGTGGCCGCAGGACTGACAGCGATATTCATAGATCGGCATGACCAATTCCTCGAATTCCGTCGTAGACAGCTGCTTTGTGGGGACGGGGCCCGCCCAATGCAAGGCGGGATTATAGCGGCGGCCCGGCGTCTGCGCATTAGTCCATGGCCGGTTTTGCGGGCGGGGCCACGGCCGCCGGATCCGGACCCGGCGGTCCGTCCAACGGGAAAGAGCGCATCCGGATTCCGGATTTTCGCTTTCTCCGCAAGAAATCCGCAACTGATTGCAGACGGGACCAAACAAAAAATTGCGTTTGCAAATGAATGGATTATTCACCAAACCGAAGACGGTTTCGCGATTCCATAATTCTCAAAGGCAAAAAGTGCGCGGTTTTTTTGCTTAATCGCTTGCAGGAAGCGAGGAATTCGCATAATAATCCTCGCAGCGCAGTTCCCGGATGACACGAGCGCGGCACGACAAGAACCGAAACCCGGTCTTCAGAATTTTCAACCTTACGAACTACTGCGTAGGAGCGATTGATGGCTAACGGAAAACCTTCCACCAAAACAGAAATCTATTCCAACCTCGCCGAGCAGACGGGGCTCAAGAAAAAAGACATCTCTGCTGTCTTCGATGCCCTGGCAGGTATGATGCAGACTGACCTGAAAAGCGTTGGCGTTTTCAACGTCCCCGGCCTGATGAAGGTGAAAGTGGTACACAAGCCGGCCGTGCCGGAACGCGAAGGCGTAAATCCGTTCACGGGCGAAAAAATGATGTTCAAGGCCAAGCCGGCACGGAACACCGTCAAGGTGACCGCGCTCAAGGGCCTGAAGGAAATGGTCTAGACAGGAACCCTTCCGGCGCCGGGCCGGAATCCAACGCCCGGCGCACGTTCCTCTCCCCAGCACCCTACTGCGGGATCAGATACTTCCCCGCGCTCTCCGGCAGTCCGGCAAAGCACCGGGCATACTCCGGAGTGGTCATTGGGGTATCCGACTCACCCTCGAAGTTGGCCAGGTCCTCGTCGTCCAGTCGGATATCGACCGGTTTGCCGTTCCAGGTACCGGTGCACTTTTCATAGTAAATCTCGTTGGAAGCATTGAACTGTCGGAAGGCATGCAGCTTTCCATGGTAGGCGTGCAGATTGATTTCCGTCGCCTGCGGTGAGTCGTGGTCCGTGGTGCGATAGGCGCCTGTATAGTCCCGAATCACTCTGCCCTGCTTGTCGTAGAGATAAACCTGGATCACGTGGATGCGATCCGGGTGTGCACGCTCCCAGCTGATACGGCTGATCACCTGCCCGGTCTTCAGGTCCGTATAGGTCACCTCACGATAGAACTTCGGCTCACGATAATAGCCGCCGATGCGGTCGCTGGTTCTTACATCGCGGCCGGCAATCAGTTTCTTGTGCAGGGCATAGATCTGATCGACAAAGGAATTCCAGCGCTGGTCGTGACCCATCGTTTCCAGTCGATGCACCAGATCGTCGTCGCCCAGCGCCGTCCCCACGACGCCCAGCAACAGGGACACCAGGACAAGTTGCACAAATCGAGTCATCTCTTCTCCTTGTCGCTTCCGAAAAGCTGCCGTTTGCTACAGATGTTTCCCGACCTCAATCTATTCCCCGAAGCCACCGCCACCCGGGGTTTCAATGGACAGGATATCTCCGGTATCCATTTGTACCTCGGCAGCGCCCGGCAGATTTTCCACCGTTCCGTTGGCACGAAACACCCGGTTTCGCCCCGGGGCGCCATTGCCCCCGCCGTGCAGCCCAAAGGGAACGACCTTGCGCCGCCCGGACAGGATGGCCGCGGACATGGGCTGAAGGAAACACAGACTGCGCACGACCCCGTCCCCACCGCGATGCCGGCCCAGCCCGCCGCTGCCCCGACGGATCGAAAATGACTCCACCCGCACCGGAAAGCGCCATTCCAGCACCTCGGGGTCGGTCAGGCGCGAGTTCGTCATGTGACTCTGGACCGCATCGGCGCCGTCAAAATCGGGGCCGGCGCCGGTTCCACCGCAGATCGTCTCGTAGTACTGCCAATCCATATTGCCGAAGGTCAGGTTGTTCATGGTCCCCTGGGAAGCTGCCATTTCGCCCAGGGCGGCAAACAGAGCATCGACGATGCACTGCGAAGTCTCGACGTTTCCGCCCACCACGGCCGCCGGGTATTGGGGATTCAACATGCTCCCGGGCGGGACAATCAGCGTCAGTGGTTTGAAACAACCGGCGTTGAGAGGAATGTCGCGGTCCACCAGGGAACGAAAGACATAGAGTACCGCCGCCTTGCACACGGAGCCTGGTGCATTCAGATTGCTTGCGCGCTGGGCCGAGGTCCCGGTGAAATCCACGGTGGCGCTGCGCGATGCGTGATCGACACGGATGGAAACCCGGATCGCGCTCCCGTCATCCAGGGGACACAACCAGCTGCCGTCGTGCAAACGGTCGATCACCGTCCGTACGGATTCCTCGGCATTGTCCTGTACATGTTGCATGTAGGCCCGTACCGTTGCCGCGCTGTAGTGATCCACCATCTTGCGCAACTCCCGCGCGCCGGCCTCGTTGGCGGCCACCTGAGCCCGCAGGTCGGCGAGATTCTGTTCCGGTTTGCGCGCCGGCCAGGGACCCGCGCCGAACAACTCACGCAGCTCCTGCTCGCGAAAGCGCCCATCGCGCACCAGGGGCATAGGCTCGATGAGAATGCCCTCCTCGCTCACCACACGGCTGTGAGGCGGCATGGACCCGGGGCTGATTCCGCCGACATCGGCATGGTGTCCGCGCGACGCAACGTAGAACAGGATTTCCTGCCCGGCCTGGTCGAACACCGGGGTAACCACGGTGATATCCGGCAGATGGGTTCCCCCCTGGTAGGGCGCATTCAGCACCCAGGCATCCCCCGGGTGAAGCTTGTCGGCGGCATCAATGACGGCGCGCACGCTCTCGCCCATGGAGCCCAGGTGCACGGGAACATGAGGCGCATTCGCCACCAACGCCCCGTCACCGTCGAACACGGCACAGGAAAAATCCAGGCGCTCCTTGATGTTGACGGAATGGGCGGTCTTCTCCAGCACGACGCCCATCTGCTCCGCCACGGACATGAACAACTGATTGAAGATCTCGAGGCGGACGGGATCAACGCCGGTTTCCAGCACGGCCCTGCCCAGCTGGGCAAACCGTTCCAGCACCAGGCCGCCATGGGAACCCAGCCGCGCGCTCCAGCCGGCCTCGACGACGATGGTACTGTCCGGTTCTATGATCATCGCCGGACCGTCGATGCTCTGCCCGGCGACCACTTGTTCGCGTCGGTACACCGCCGCCTCCATTTCCCGGGCTTCACGGCGGGCAGAGTCGAAAGCGTAGAATTCGGTGTGGGCCACCGGAGACCCTGGCGAAGCGGTCGATACCGCCGCCGGACCCGGATCCTCCACGCCACCGCCCAGCACCTCCAGGGATATAGCCTCGCACACCAGGGCGCGCCCGCGCTCTGTGAAGCCGTAGCGCGCACGGTAGGCCCGCTCGAAGGCGGTACGGACCTGTTCCGCCGACCCGTGGTCCACCGTCAGTCCGGCATCGGTGCCCTCGTAGCGCAACAACATGCGCCGTTGGCAGCGAACCTCATCCACGCCCTGCTCGCCCAATACGCGCGTGCCTTCCGCCTCGAGTTCGCCGTACGCGGCCTCCAGCCCATTAAGCAGATCGGAGTCCACATGACGTTCCACCGCCCGCTCTCCCATCCAGCGCAGTTGCGCCAGACCCATCCCGAAGGCTGAAAGCACGCCGGCATGGGGATGCAGATACACCGTGCTCATACCCAGCGCATCGGCCACCATGCAGGCGTGTTGCCCGCCGGCACCACCAAAACAACACAGCACATGGTCGGTGACGTCGTGCCCGCGCTGCACCGAGATCCGCCGAATGGCGGCGGCCATATTCTCCACCGCGATCTGCAAAGCGCCATGGGCCAGGGCTTCCGGTGATGGCGCTGCGCCCGTGGCTGCACCGACTTCGCTGGCCAGGCGTTCGAAACCGCGGACCACTGCATCGGTGTCCAGGGACTGCCTGCCGTCCGCGCCGAAGACCCGGGGAAAAAATTCAGCATTGAGCTTGCCCACCATCACATTGCAGTCGGTGACCGTGAGCGGACCCCCGCGACGATAGCAGGCCGGTCCGGGATCCGCCCCCGCGGACTCCGGACCAACGCGCAGGCGTTGGCCATCCAGCTGGACGATCGATCCTCCACCGGCGGCGACGGTGTGCAGATACATCATCGGCACGCGCATGCGAACCCCGGCGACCTGATTGTCGTAACTGCGTTCCAGTTCACCACTGTAATGGGATACGTCTGTGGAGGTGCCGCCCATGTCAAAACCGATGATTCGTTCAAAGCCTTCGGCGGTACTTGTGCGCACCGCACCGACGACCCCGCCGGCCGGCCCGGACAGGATGCTGTCCTTGCCCTGAAAGTACATGTGGTCCACGAGGCCGCCATTGGACTGCATGAACAGAAGGCGTGTGTCGCCCAGGGCAGCGGCCACCCGGTCTACGTAGCGCCGCAGGACCGGAGACAGGTAGGCGTCGACGACCGTGGTGTCGCCCCGCGCCACCAGTTTCATGAGCGGACTTACTTCGTGCGAGGGCGATACCTGCTCGAAGCCGACTTCCCGCGCAAGCGCCGCGAGCCTCCTTTCGTGATCCGGGTTGCGATAGGCATGCATAAGTACGATGGCCACGGAGCGTATACCATCGCCGAAGGCTGCCTTTAGCGCGCCGCACGCGGAATCGGCATCCAGGGACCTGATCACCTCACCGCGCGCATCCAGGCGTTCATCTACCTCGACCACCCGTTCATACAACAGCTGTGGCAACTGGATGTGGCGTGCAAAGATGGCCGGGCGGTTCTGGTAAGCGATGCGCAAAGCGTCGCCAAAGCCGCGCGTAACCAGCAGCAGGGTGCGGGCGCCCTTGCGTTCCAGCAGCGCATTGGTGGCAACCGTGGTGCCCATCTTCACCGAATCAATCTGCTCGGGCGGGATCGCATCATCACTGCCCAGACCCAGAAATTCGCGTATGCCCTGCAGGGCGGCATCGTCGTAGCGGCCAGGGTTCTCTGACAGGAGCTTGCGCGTTTGCAGGCGCCCGTCCGGTCGTCGCGCAACGATATCAGTGAAGGTACCGCCACGATCGATCCAGAATTGCCAGCGCTGTGCTGAGGCCTGATTTGCACTCATGGAGATGGTAACCGGTGTAGGATCACAGTCGCGACCCGTCCGGCCGCGCTATCCATTATGCCATGCACAGTGTGGGTACCGCAGCGCGGGTCCGGAATCCTGTACAATGCAGTCAATGCATGGCAATACCCACAACCAGGCGCAGGGCTTCACCCGTCTGCGTGCGCTTTTCCTTGTGCTGGCAGTTTTGACCAGCCATTCCGCATACGCCATCGTCAATATCGAGGACATCCGCGCCAAGACTCCTCCGGAAGGCGTGAGCGGGCGCTTCGATCTGAGTGCCACCAGCCTGAGCGGCAACAGCAGCGGCCTGCACGTCAGCACCGGCGGGCGCGTTAACTGGAAGCGCGGCGACGTGCTGGACTTTGTGGTCGGGAGTTACGATTTCGGCGAGTCCAACGGCGTGCGAGATGTGAACAAATCATTCCTGCATGGACGCCACGTGGTGACCCTGAATCCGCGCTGGGCCTGGGAAGGATTCGGCCAGATCGAACAGAATGAATTTCGCCGACTTAACTACCGCGCCCTGCTCGGCGGGGGCATGCGCCGCACGCTCATGAAACAGGATGACAAGGCGGCCTGGTTCGGGGTCGGGGCCTTCTATTCGGAGGAGGAGCTCAGTGGCAACGGGACCGAAGACCTGTGGCGAGCGAACCTGTATCTGGTGTGGAAACACGCCATTGGCTCCCATACCCACTTCGCGACAACCACGTACTGCCAGCCCGCGATGAACGATGTGGCGGATTTTCGCTTGTCCGAGGAAGCCGGTCTCATCGTATCCATCAGCAAGACCCTGGATCTTGCCATGACCCTCAACATATACCACGACAGCCGGCCACCGGCCGGCGTAAAACCCACCGACACCAGCTTCAGTACCGGTATCAAATATCGGTTTTGATCAGACGATCCAGCCGCAGGCGCTGACGTTCGTCGAACAGCCGGCGCGCCGCCGCCGACACCGCCAGCAGCGTACCAAAACCGGTGCCGGCGGTGATCATGAACATGATCAGGATCTGATACTTCACCGCCTCCAGCGGCGGGGCACCCGCCAGAATCTGGCCGGTCATCATGCCCGGCAGGCTGACGATGCCGGCGGCCGCCATGGCATTGATGATGGGGATCATGCCGGTGCGCATTGCCCTGTGGCGGATATCGGCCATGGCCTCGGTCCACTCCTGGCCGAGAATGAGCCGCGCCTCAATCACGGACCGCTGATCGCTTGCCGAGGCATGGAGCCTGTCCAGGCCCAGCGCGATCCCGTTCATGGTATTGCCCAGCATCATACCCAGGAGCGGGATGGCGTACTGGGGTTCATACCAGGGATGCACCTGGATGATGGTGAGCAGAGCCAGCACAGTGATGCCGAACGAGGACACGAACATGGATGCGCTGCCGATGCCAAAGCCCCACCATCCGGCAAGTCGATGCTGCTGTCGCGCCATGACCTCACGGCCCGCCACCAACAGCATCACCCCGGTAACCAGAACAACCCACACCAGACGTGTGTCGTCGAAGACCAGCTTGAGTACGAAGCCGACGATCGTTAGTTGCGCCGCCGTACGGCCGGCAGCAACCAGCAACTGCCCGTGCACCCCCAGCTTCATGCGAAACGACAACGCCGCAAGCAGGAACACCAGCACCGCTGCCAGCGCCAGGTCGCCAGGGCTCAGAAGCACGGTCCTCATGCTGGCTCCACGCACCCGTCCTGCAGACGCAATTGCCGATCGCAGCCGGTTCGCCAGCAGGCGCGCAAGGGCCAGGCGTTGGCGCTCGCCGCTGGACAGGCGACGTACCTGCCAGTCCAGGACCTCGGCTGAAAACCCGAGTTGTTGCAGCACCTGGAGATCGCCGTTCGGGAAGTGCGGTCCGACGGTGTCGTACCACCAGGCGCTCTCCGCCGGCAGCAGCCCGACGCGCCGACGCCATTGCGGTGCGCGCATGGCGGTGCAGGACTCGCCGTTGAGATTTACTTCGCCGTCGTGGGGATCGAGATCGGCGATGGCACGCAGCAGGAGGGTCTTGCCCGCACCCGAAGGCCCCGACAGACACACGCACTCCCCCGGCGCCAGCGCCAGCGTGCACGGCCCGATAACGCCCTGGCTGTGCAGGGCGGATACCGTCAATCGATCCATAGCCGTTCCAAAGCGTGCGTCTTTTGCATGCGGTCGACAGCCCGATCACGCCGGTGGTTTAATCGGTGAAACGACCTCGAGGAAGGAGAGCCATGGCCAACGATTGCCTGTTCTGCAAAATGGCACAGGGAGAGATCAAGCCCGATGTGTTGTATGAAGACGATCATGTGCTGGCGTTCCGCGACATCAATCCCCAGGCGCCGGTGCATTTTCTGGTCATTCCGAAGGAACATATCACCACGCTCAACGATGTCACGCCGCAACAGGCGGAACTGATCGGGCGCATGTATCTGGCGGCGCAGAAGGTGGCAACGGATGAGGGTATTGCCGACAGCGGCTACCGCAGTCTGATCAACTGCAATGCCGATGCCGGCCAATCGGTGTGGCACGTGCACCTGCACGTGCTCGGCGGCCGAACGATGGCCTGGCCGCCGGGCTAAGGCCGGGCTCAGAACGGAATGTCGTCGTCGAAATCGCCGCCGCCGGCTCCAGTCGCCGCCGGCTGTGGGGCTGCGGACGGTTCCTGGTTGTAGGTCTCCGAGGGACCGCCGGAACCACCACGACCACCCAGCATCTGCATGTCGTTGGCAACGATCTCGGTGGTGTAGCGGTCGTTGCCATCCTTGTCCTGCCACTTGCGGGTCTGCAGACGACCTTCGACGTAGACCTGGGACCCCTTCTTCAGATACTCACCAACGATCTCCGCCAGTCGGCTGAAGAACACCACCCGATGCCATTCGGTGCGCTCCTGTTTTTCGCCCGTGTTCTTGTCCTTCCCCTGCTCGGAGGTGGCGATGGTGACATTGGCGATGGCCTGGCCACTGGGTGCATAACGCACCTCCGGGTCCCGACCCAGATGTCCGACGAGAATAACCTTGTTGATACCGCGTGCCATGATTCCTCCTGGGTATGCTGGGCTGTTGGCTGACGCCGGGGCGGCGGGTTTGCCGCTCCGCCCGGTCTGCCGGGCAGTGTAATCCCGATGAACGGGAATTCTTCGTGCGCCGGCTAGCTTTCGGCCTCTCGCGCCCCGGGGGTGGAGGCGCCCGGATTCTCCGGCAACAGCGGAATGGAGCCCATGACGGTCAGCAGAAGCCACAGGGCAAGCACCGCGACGGCCCCGATGACGACGCCCTCGGCGCCCCAGGTGCCAAACAGCCAGCCGCCCACGGCACCTCCGACGAATACCCCGATAAACTGGGAGCTGTTGTACACGCCCATGGCCGCGCCCTTGCTCTCCGGGGGCGCAGCGCGGGACACCAGGGACGGCAACAGGGCCTCGAGAACGTTGAAGCCGCCGAAAAACACCATCATGCCAATGGTCAGGTCGACCGCGGAGTCGCGGCCAAAATACATCAGGCCCTGGGAAACGATGATAAGCACGATGGCGATCGGGAACACCGTGGGAATCTTGCGATAGCGCTCCGCGACATAGACCAGCGGCAACATGATAAAGACCGACAGCACCATGGCCGGCAGCAGAACCTTCCATTGGTTATGGATCGCAAGTCCGGCGTGCTCCTTGAGCAGGGTCGGCACCATCAGAAAAACCGCGGTCATGGTGGCGTGCAAGGTGAAGATACCGAGATCGAATCGGCGCAGCCGCGGGTTGCGCAGCATGCGCATCAGATCCGCAACCGGCGTGGTTGCCGGGGTGAAGCGCTGCGGTGCCGGCACCGCCAACAACAACAGTACGATGCCGCCGAGGGCAAGGCCTCCGGTGGCCCAGAAGATGCCCGGAACCCCGATGATGCCCTGCAATGGCGGCGCCACCAGCATGGCGATAATGAACGACGAGCCGATGCTGATGCCAATAAAAGCCATGGCCTTGGTCCGCTGCTCGTCCCGGGTCAGGTCCGCCACCAGGGCGATCACCGCCGCGGACACGGCACCGGCGCCCTGGATTGCACGCCCGATGATCACACCTTCGATGGTGTGGGCAAGGGCGGCAACAGCGCTGCCAACGGCGAAGATCAGCAGCCCGGTCACAATCACCTGTTTGCGCCCGAGGCGGTCCGACGCCATGGCAAAGGGAATCTGCAACAGCGCCTGGGTCAGGCCGTAGATACCCATGGCCAGGCCGACGAGGAACGGTGTGTGTCCGCGCAGGTCTTCCGCGTACAGGGCCAGGACCGGCAACATGAGGAACAGACCCAGCATACGCAGGGCCATGATCGCGGCGAGACTCGATGTGGCGCGCCGCTCCAGCGGCGTCATGGGATTGCGGGTGCGGGAAGAGGCCATTTTTACATCAGATTAACAATTGGGACGAATTCCGGAACAAAAGCAACATCTTAGAGTCGATTTTGCCGGGGTGAAAACGCGGCGCTATAGTAGCAGGTTCGCCCTCGCACACAAACCAAAGACCCTGCACGACGAACGGAAAGAGATGGAAACGATTCGAATCCGCGGCGCACGCACGCACAATCTGCGCAACATCAATGTCGATCTGCCGCGCGACAAGTTGATTGTTATTACGGGTCTGTCGGGTTCGGGCAAGTCCTCACTTGCCTTCGATACCTTGTACGCCGAGGGACAACGTCGATACGTGGAATCGCTTTCCGCGTACGCGCGCCAGTTTCTTTCGCTGATGGAAAAACCGGACGTGGACCTGATCGAGGGTCTGTCGCCAGCCATCTCCATCGAACAGAAGTCCACTTCCCACAACCCCCGCTCCACCGTCGGCACGGTCACCGAGATCTACGACTACCTGCGCCTGCTGTATGCACGCGTCGGCGAACCGCGCTGTCCCGAACATGGTGTCACCCTGGAAGCGCAAACCGTAAGCCAGATGGTGGACCATCTCATGACCCTGCCCGAAGGGACCAAGCTGATGTTGCTCGCGCCCCTGGTGCAGGACCGCAAGGGCGAACATGCGCACATCATCGACGGTCTGCGAACCCAGGGTTATGTCCGCGCACGCATTGACGGGAAAGTGATCTCACTGGACGAGGCGCCGCCGCTCAAGAAAAACTACAAGCACACGATCGAGGCGGTGGTCGACCGCGTTGCCATCCGCGATGGACAACAGCAGCGGCTGGCGGAATCCATCGAGACCACACTGGAACTGGGCGAGGGCCTGTTGCTGGTAGCCACGGTCCCGGATGAAGGCCCCGGCGACGAGATTCTGTTCTCCTCCCGCTACGCCTGTCCGCATTGCGGCTACTCGCTTTCGGAACTGGAACCGCGACTGTTTTCCTTCAACAATCCCGCCGGCGCCTGTCCCGAGTGCGATGGTCTGGGCGTTCGCCAGTTCTTCGATCCCGATCGCATCGTGCACGAACCGGCCTTCAGCCTGCCCCAGGGCGCCATCCGCGGCTGGGACCGGCGCAATGCGTTCTATTTCGCCATGCTGGAATCGCTTGCGAAGCATTACAAGTTCAATATCGACAAGCCGTTTGAGAAGTTGCCAAAGAAAGTCCGCGAAATCATTCTGTACGGCAGCGGGGACGAGACCATCAGCTTCGTCTATCACGGCGATCGCGGTTCCAGTTACCGGCGCAAGCACCCGTTCGAGGGCGTGATTCCGAACATGGAGCGGCGCTACCGGGATACCGAATCCAACAGTGTGCGCGAGGAACTGGCGAAGTACCTGAGCCATCAGCCGTGCGAGGCCTGCGGAGGGTCGCGCCTGCGAGTGGAGGCGCGCAACGTCTTTGTGCAGGACAAGCCGCTACATGAAGTCACACGCCTGCCCGTGGGCCGGGCCCTGGAGTTTTTCGAAGGGCTGAAGCTCGAGGGACGGCGCGGCGAAATCGCGGAAAAGATCTTCAAGGAAGTGCGCGCGCGCCTGGGCTTTCTCGTCAATGTCGGTCTCAATTATCTGTCGCTGGAACGCTCGGCCGAGACCCTGTCCGGCGGCGAGGCCCAGCGGATTCGCCTGGCCTCCCAGATCGGGGCCGGCCTTGTTGGCGTGATGTACGTTCTGGACGAACCCAGCATTGGCCTGCACCAACGAGACAACGAACGCCTGCTGGCGACCCTCATGCATCTGCGTGACCTGGGTAACACGGTAATTGTGGTCGAACACGACGAGGACGCGATCCGCGCCGCCGATCATGTGCTTGACATCGGCCCCGGTGCCGGGGTGCACGGCGGCCGCGTAGTTGCCGAGGGAACGCCGGCCGACATTGAAGCAAACGAGGCGTCCATTACCGGCCAGTATCTTTCGCGCCGCAAGGAAATTCCGGTCCCCGTTTCGCGCACGGAAAATGATCCCGAGCGCAAATTGGTGATCCGCAAGGCCCGCGGCAACAACCTCAAGAATGTGGATGTGTCCATTCCCGTGGGCCTGTTCACGGCCGTTACCGGCGTGTCCGGCTCGGGCAAGTCGACGCTGATCAATGACACCCTGTATGCGACCGTGGCCGTGCACCTGTACGAGTCCAACCTTGAACCCGCCCCCTGCGACGGCATCGACGGACTCGAGCAGTTCGACAAGATCATCGACATCGACCAGTCCCCCATCGGGCGCACGCCCCGTTCCAATCCGGCCACCTACACCGGCCTGTTCACGCCCATCCGCGAACTGTTCGCCGGTACGCCCGAGGCGCGCTCGCGCGGCTACAACCCGGGGCGTTTTTCCTTCAATGTGCGCGGCGGCCGCTGCGAGGCCTGCCAGGGTGATGGCCTGATCAAGGTGGAAATGCACTTCCTGCCGGACGTCTATGTGCCCTGTGATGTCTGCAAGGGTAAACGCTACAACCGCGAGACCCTGGAGATCCGCTACAAGGGCAAGACCATCCACGAGGTGCTGGAGATGACGGTCGAGGTTGCGGCCGACTTCTTCGACGCCATTCCGGTGGTCAAGCGCAAGCTGGACACCCTCATGGACGTCGGCCTGAGCTACATCACCCTGGGCCAGAGCGCCACTACCCTTTCCGGCGGCGAGGCCCAGCGCATCAAGCTGTCGCGGGAGCTGTCCAAACGCGACACCGGCCGTACCTTATATATACTGGATGAGCCCACGACCGGCCTGCACTTCCATGACATCCAGAACCTGCTGGATGTGCTGCACCGGCTACGGGATCACGGCAACACCGTGGTGGTGATCGAACACAACCTGGATGTGATCAAGACGGCCGACTGGATCGTGGACCTCGGCCCCGAGGGTGGGGAAGGCGGCGGCACTATCGTTGCCGAGGGCACGCCGGAAGAAATCGCGGCCCACCCGGAATCCTTCACCGGAAAATTCCTGATACCGATCCTGGGCACTGCCCCGACTTCGCACATTGCGGTAAGGTAGGCACTACAGGCCTGCCGGGCAGCGCGAATGAAGAAAACGGCATCGAAAGACATCTACGGCTCGATCCGGGACATGATCCTGGATTTCGAGCTCTATCCGGGCTCGCGCATCACCGAAACGGAACTCGCGGAGACCTTCGATGTAAGCCGGACGCCGGTCCGGGCCGCCCTGCAGCGCCTGGAAGCGGAAGGCTACCTGACAGTCATTCCCAAGCAGGGCTGCTTTATCCGCGAGATCGATATCGACACGCTGGCACAGTACTACCGCGTGCGCCAGAACCTGGAAAACCTGTCCCTGGAGCTCGCCGTCACCTTCATGTCAGACCAGGAGCTGCAGGCCCTGGCCCAGGAATGGGACCCTGCGCACCAGAAGGACCGCAGCGACAACCCGGACGAAATGGAGGCCCGGGACGAGGGATTCCACATCGCCCTGGCCCAGGGAGGCGGCAACCTGGTGCTGGCGCGCTACCTCAATGATCTCAATCGCCACATTCGTGTCATCCGCCGCCTGGACTTCACCGAGAATCAGCGCATCGACCGCACCTACCAGGAGCATTTCGAAATCTGCCAACGCCTGATCCGGCGGGATCTGGCCGGCGCCCAGGCCGCCATGAACTCCCATATCACCCGCAGCGAAAACTTCGCCAAAACGCTCACCCTGACCCAGTTGGCGAAGCAGCGCCACCGTCGCAAGTCCGCTTGAAGCCCGATGCACCTGGCCGGTGCGACTTTTCCGGGCTCCGTGTCTCCTTGGTGCACCAATCCTCTGATGCGGGCCCTCCGCGGGCGTGGTGGGCTCCGCTAAGCCCTTCTATATAAAGTTTAAGTAACTGTTTTCTAAAGAAAGAATGATTTCTGGCGCCTGGATTGCAAGGTGCTGGTTGTGCTGGCATGCGGATTGCTTTGTTGTATACAACGTTGGATTTATCAACCCAAACAGGAGTCACAACAATGCAACGCATACCAACCCTGCAGCACCGCAGCCCTCGGGTGTCGCTTGCCGCCTGCCTGGCTGCGGCGACCTGCCTGGGACTGGCCTCCACCCAGGCGGCACGGGCCGCCGACTGGTCCATGACCGATATCCAGCTGCTTTCCGGCAGCGGGTACAAGGTAAATGCCAGCAGCAAAACCATCGCGACCTTCGAACACGCGGACGGCTGGAAGTACGGCGACAACTTCTTCTTCGTCGACGTCATCAATCCGCAAAGCACGGGCACCACGTTTTACGGTGAGTATTCTCCGCGCCTGAGCTTCGGCAAGATGTTCAACAAGAACCTGGCCTTTGGTCCGGTGAAGGACGTCATGCTGGCCCTGGGCACGGAATTCGGCGCGGGATTGCACAGTACCCTCTACGGTGTCGGCTTTCCGCTGAAGATCCCGGGCTTTGCCTACTTTGATCTCAACCTGTACGCACGCCAAAGCACACTGGATGTCGCGGGTACCTCCCAGACCGGCTACCAGGTCACTATCGACTGGTTGTTGCCGTTCAAGATTGGCCCGACCAAGTGGCAGTTCACCGGCTTCCTCGACTATGCCGCCGGTGAGAACGGCGGATCATTCGCCAAGGCCGACAACATCATCAGTCAACCCCAGATCCTCGTGGATCTGACTGGCAAGGGCAAGATCCTGGCAGGCGTCGAGTACCAGTACTGGAGCAACAAGTTCGGTATCAGCGGCGTTAACGAAGGCATACCGCAGGCAATGCTCAAGTGGATTCTTTAATTAATACGTAATTGGACGACGGGAGAGACAACATGAATGGTAATTCCGGTTTTACACCGAAAAGCCCCCTGCGCCGCAGCATCCTCAAAGGGATTGCGGCCGTGGGGGCCGCCGGTGTACTCAACCGCTTTGGTCTGCGCACGGCCGAGGCAGCGGACAAGGTCAACATGGGCTTCATCTATGTCGGCTCGCGTGACGACTACGGCTACAACCAGTCGCACTATCAAGGCAAGACCGAGGTCGGCAAGCTGAGCTGGGTAAACGCCTTCGACCAGGAGAACGTGCCGGAGACGGTGGAGGTCGAGAAGGTTATGGAAAGCATGATCAACCTCGATGGCGCGCAGGTGCTGTTTCCCACCTCCTTTGGCTATTTCAATCCGCATATCCTCAAGGAAGCGAAGAAATACCCCAACGTCACCTTCCTGCACTGCGGCGGACTGTGGAAAAAAGGGATGCCGACCAACGTCGGCAGCTACTTCGGCTACATCGATGAACCCGTGTATTTGTCCGGTCTCGTGGCCGGTCTTACCACCAAGACCAATAAGCTTGGTTTCATCGCTGCCATTCCCATTCCGCAGGTGCTACGCAATATCAACAACTTCACCCTGGCGGCGCGCAGCGTAAACCCCAAGGTCACGACCCACGTAGTCTTCACCGGTGGCTGGTTCAACCCGGTGAAGGAGGCCGAGGCGGCCAACTCCATGGTCGATGAAGGCATCGATGTGCTGACCTGCCACGTCGACAGCCCGAAGGTGATCATACAGACCGCGGAAAAACGTGGCGTTTACTGCTGCGGCTATCACACCAACCAGGCTGTACTCGCGCCCAAGGGCTTCCTCACGGGCGCTGAGTGGAACTGGGGCAAGGTCTATCTCGACTACGCCGAGATGATCCGCACCAAGAAGAAGATCCCCAACCTGGTGCGCGGCGGCCTGAAGGAAGGCATCGTCAAGAGCTCTCCCTACGGTCCGGCCGTCAGCGCCAAGGCAAAGAGGGTTGCGAACAAGGTGCACAAGAAGTTCATGAAGGGAACCATGGTGGTCTACAAGGGGCCGATCAAGGACAACACGGGCAAGACCGTCATTCCCAAGGGCAAGGAATACCACCAGAAGGACATCTGGCTGGAAAGCATGAACTTCCTGGTGGAGGGCGTCATTGGTACCACCAAGAGCTGAGTTGGAAAAAGGGTGAGAGCCATGCATGTTCGACGAGAATGGATAGAGTCAGCCGCATTACCTATCGGTGCCCTGGCCGCGTCCCTGATCGTCTTTGGCATATTCATCCTGCTGGTAGGCGCCGACCCGATCGGCGTCTACCAGTCCATGTTTCGCGGGGGATTCGGAACCTGGTTCTCTTGGCAACATACCCTGCTGGGTTCGGCGCCATTGATGCTCACCGCCCTGTGTACCGCCCTGCCGGCGCGTATGGGACTGATCAATATCGGTGCCGAAGGTGCCTTCGTCGTCGGCGGCCTGCTGTCCGCCCTCGTGGGCCTCGGGTTTTCCGGCACTCCTGGAATCATCGGCCTGGGGGCCATGCTGCTGACCGGCATCGTTAGCGGCGGCCTGTGGATCGCCATGGTGGGCGCCCTGAAATACTACCGCGGCGTGAACGAGACCATCAGCTCGTTGTTGCTGAACTACATCGCCATCGCCGTACTCGATTTTCTCGTGGTCGGACCCCTGCGTGACCCGGCCTCGCTCAACAATCCCAGTACCTATCCCATCGATTCCGCCTTTCAGATATCGGAGATCGGCAATACGTCCATCCACTGGGGCCTAGTCATCAGCCTGGTGGTTTGTGTCGGCCTGTGGATCGTCATGCGCTTTACCACATTCGGATTCTCCGTGGATGTGACCGGAGGCAACCGCCGTGCCGCGCAGCTTGCCGGCCTTTCGGTGGCGCAACTGGTCCTGGCCACCTGCTTCCTGGGCGGCGGCGCCGCCGGTCTCGCCGGCAGCATCGAGATCGCGGCGGTACAGGGCTCGGCCAATACCTCCCTCGCCGCCGGCTATGGCTACGAAGGGATCCTGATCGCGTTCATAGCGCGGCACAATCCCATTGCCGTCATCCCGGTGGCGATCCTGCTCGGCGGGATCCGCGCCGCCGGGGGACTGGTGCAGCGTGTATACAATCTGCCGGACGCGACCGAGCTCGTGCTGCAGGGGATCATCTTCGTCTTCATTCTTGGCAGCGAGGCCCTGTACGGCCGCCTGCGATTGCCATCGCGCTGGAGGACGGCATGACCGAACCCGGAAATCTCGGCATGTTCGGAGTGATCGTCGCCGTCCTTGGCGGCGCCGCCCGCGTGGGCACGCCGTTTTTGTTCGTCAGCCTGGGCGAGTGCCTGACGGAAAAGAGTGGGCGTATCAATCTCGGTCTCGAAGGGACGCTGGTTCTCGGGGCGATGAGCGGATTCGCCACCTCCTATTTCACCGGCTCCGCCTGGGTGGGCGTACTGGTGGCCGGAATCACCGGCGCCCTCCTTGGCTGGCTCCATGCCTTCCTGTGCCAGATGCCGCGGGTGAACGACATCGCCGTCGGCATTGCCCTGATGATCCTGGGCACCGGCCTTGCCTTTTTTCTGGGCAAGCCCTTCATTCACCCGCAGGCACCGCACCTGCCGGCTTTCGCCCTGGGGAGCTGGAGCAGCTATCCCGCGGTGCAGGAAGCGCTGCGAATCAACTCCCTGTTTGTGATCGGCGCACTGCTGGCACCGGCGATGTGGGCGTTTTTCAAGTATTCGCGCTGGGGCCTGATGGTGCGCACCGTGGGCGAAAGCGCCAATGCCTCACTCGCCCTCGGCTTTCATATCAACCGGGTGCGCATGCTCTCCACGATGGCCGGCGGTTTTCTTGCCGGAATCGGCGGTTCGTTCCTGTCCCTGTACTACCCGGGCGCCTGGAGCGAAGGCCTTTCCAGCGGCCAGGGTCTGATGGCGGTGGCGCTGGTGATCTTCGCGCGCTGGAACCCGATCTACTGCTTCTTCGCCTCCCTCCTGTTCGGCGGTGCCGCGGCCCTGGGCCCGGCCCTGCAGTCGGTAGGGGTAACCCGCGGCTACTACCTGTTCAATGCCGCCCCCTACGTGCTGACCCTGCTCATCATGATCTACAGTTCGTCAGCCAAACGGGTCCTGTCCGGTATGCCCGGCCAGTTCTCCGGCAATCCGTAACCGAGGAGCACCATGAGCAAGTTTGTCGTCGCCGATCCCTACCCCTGGCCCTACAACGGAGATCTGCGCCCGGAGAATACGGCGTTGATCATCATCGATATGCAGACCGACTTCTGCGGTGTTGGGGGTTACGTGGACAAGATGGGCTACGACCTGTCATTGACGCGAGCGCCGATCGAACCGATCAAGAACGTGCTTGAGGCCGCCCGCGCCAAAGGACTGATGGTGATTCACACCCGCGAAGGGCATCGCACCGATCTGTCTGACCTGCCCGCCAACAAGCGCTGGCGCAGCCAACGCATTGGCGCCGGCATC
Source organism: Acidiferrobacteraceae bacterium (assembly GCA_037388825.1). Lineage (NCBI taxonomy): Bacteria > Pseudomonadati > Pseudomonadota > Gammaproteobacteria > Acidiferrobacterales > Acidiferrobacteraceae > Acidiferrobacteraceae bacterium. The sequence goes on from JARRJV010000014.1 coordinate 52,931, forward strand.
GGTGATCCCGGTCCCTGCGGCAAGATCCTGGTTCGCGGTGAGCCTGGCTGGGACATCATTCCCGAACTCTATCCGCAGGATGGTGAACCCATCATCGACAAACCCGGCAAGGGCTCCTTCTGCGCCACCGACCTGGAATTGATCCTGCGCACCCGCGGAATCGAGAACATCATTCTCACAGGAATTACTACCGATGTGTGCGTGCACACCACGATGCGTGAGGCCAATGACCGTGGCTTCGAATGCGTCATGCTGGAGGATTGCTGCGGGGCGACGGATCACGACAACCATCTCGCCGCTATCAGCATGATCAAGATGCAGGGTGGCGTCTTCGGGGCGGTCAGCGCCTCGACTCATGTGCTAAAGGCACTGGACTAGGATTCCGAACCAGCCATGGCCACCTACGTCGACGCACAACCCTATACCTGGCCCTACAATGGCGAGCTGCGTCCGGATAATACGGCTCTTATGGTGATCGACATGCAGACCGACTTCTGTGGCATCGGCGGCTACATCGATCGCATGGGGGTCGATATCTCGCTCACCCGGAAACCCATCAACATGATTCGCCGCGTTCTCGACGCACTGCGCAAGCTTGGTTACCACATCTTTCATACCCGCGAAGGTCATCGGGGCGACCTTTCCGACCTGCCCGAGTGCAAACTGTGGCGCAGCCGCTATTTCGGCGCCGGGATTGGCGATGATGGCCCCTGCGGCCGTGTCCTGGTTCGCGGTGAGCCTGGCTGGGACATTATTCCGGAACTCTATCCGGCCGACGGTGAGGCCATCATCGACAAGCCCGGAAAGGGCGCATTCTTTTCAACCGACCTGGAGCTGTTGCTGCGTACACGGGGAGTCGAGAATCTGGTTTTTACCGGCATCACCACCGATGTCTGCGTACATGCCACGCTGCGCGAAGCCAACGATCGTGGATTCGACTGCCTCTTACTCGAGGACTGTTGCGGCGCAATCGATGCAAACAACCATCTTGCCGCCGTTGAAATGGTCAAGCAGAAAGGCGGCATCTTCGGTGCTGTTACCAAGGCGGAGTCCCTCCTGGAGGCCATCGCATGACCACGGACTATGCCTACCTCATAGAGGCCTTGAACGTCCGCAAGATCTTCGGTGATCTCGTAGCGCTGGATGATGTCACCTTGCGCCTGCGACGGGGAAGCTTTCACGCCCTGCTGGGCGAAAACGGCGCCGGCAAGAGTACGCTCGTGAAGTGCATGATGGGCTACTACCACCCGGACGAAGGCCAGATCATGCTCGACGAGCGCGAGGTGGAAATCGACAGCCCTCGCGATGCCCACGAACTTGGCATCGGAATGGTCTATCAGCACTTCACCCTCATCCCGAACATGACGGTTGCCGAGAACCTGGTCCTGGCGCGGCCCAATCTGCCCATGGCGATCAACTGGAAAAAGGAGATCGCTCAACTCGATGAACGAATGTCGACCATGCCGTTCCAGGTACCGCTGGAGGCCAACGTCAATACCTTGGCAGCCGGTGAGAAACAGAAGGTCGAGATTATGAAACAGCTCCTCCTCGACAGCCGCCTGCTGATCCTCGACGAGCCGACCTCGGTGCTGACCCCGAGCGAAGCGGATGAGGTGCTCGGACGGGTACGCGAACTGGTGGAGACCCGCGGGCTTACCGTATTGATCATCACCCACAAGTTCCGTGAAGTAACCGGGTTCGCCGACGAGGTAACCGTTCTGCGCAAAGGCTGCTTTGTGGGTTCCGTTCGTGTGGCCGATACCGACGTGAAAACGATGTCGGAAATGATGATGGGCGACACCCTGAGCGAAAAGAAACTCGACCGGACGCCGCCCCCGGTCGATGGCGAACCGGTGCTGACCGTGGACCACCTTCGCTGCGAGGGCGACAAGGGAGAAATCGCGGTCAATGATCTCTCGGTTGGCGTCCGCGCCGGTGAGATCGTTGGCATTGCGGGCATTTCCGGAAACGGGCAGCGTGAATTCGTGGAGGTGCTGGCCGGTCAGCGCGAGAAACTCGACGGAAGCATCTCGATCGATGGAAACCCGTTCACGCCCGATACCAAATCGATTCGGGAGAACCAGTTCCACTGTCTTCCGGAAGAACCGCTGCGAAATGCCTGCGTCGCCGGAATGAGCGTAGCCGACAACCTCGCCCTCCATGTCTTCCGTGAAGCGCCCTATGCCGTAAACGGAATTTTCATCAACCGCAAGGCCATTCGTCAGCACGCAACGAAACTGATCCAGGAATTTCGCGTCAAGACCGAATCGCCGGAATCTCCCATTGGCACCTTGTCCGGGGGCAACGTACAGAGGGCGACGCTGGCGCGCGAGTTGTCCGAACAGGTCAAGGTTATGGTCATTGCCAACCCCTGTTTCGGACTGGACTTCAATGCGGTCAATGAGATCCACAGCCGTATCATGACCGCGCGGAATGAAGGCACCGCGGTGCTGATGGTCAGCGAGGATCTGGACGAACTGCTGGAGATGAGCGATCGCCTGATGGTGATGTCGTCCGGAAAGCTGGTCCACGAAACCACACCCGATCAGGCCGACCGGATCGAGATCGGCAAGTTCATGGCCGGAACGCACTGATGACCGAGATCGCCGCAAAACCCTTTGCCTATCCGCTGACAGCCACAAAACCGGCGCTGATTGTCATCGACATGCAGCGCGACTTCGTCGAGCCGGGCGGCTTTGGCTCGTCCCTGGGGAACGATGTCACCCGCCTGACCGGGATCATTCCCACGGTGAAACGCCTGCTCGAGGGATGCCGCGCACTGGACATGTTGATCATTCATACGCGCGAGGCACACAAGCCCGATCTGTCGGACTGTCCGCCGGCCAAGCGGCTGCGCGGCGACTGCCCCATCCACATCGGTGATGAAGGTCCCATGGGGCGCCTGCTCATTGACGGAGAGGCCGGTGCCGGCATCGTCCCGGAACTAGCCCCGCTGCCCGGCGAGATCGACCTCGCGAAACCCGGCAAGGGGGCTTTCTACAACACCCCCCTGCAAGAGATTCTGCAACAGCACGGGATCACCCACTTGCTGATCGCCGGAGTCACCACCGAGGTGTGCGTGCAGACTACGATGCGCGAAGCCAACGACCGCGGCTATGAATGCCTGATGGTGGAGGACGCGACCGAAAGCTACTTCCCGGAGTTCAAGGCAGCAACCCTGGACATGATCACCGCGCAAGGGGCAATTGTTGGCTGGAGCGCCGATACCGATACCGTGCTACAGGGACTGAACGAGGCCTATGGATAGTCAGGCGGCAATTGTGCTCTCCAATCTTCTCGACGCCGATGCACTGCAGGCCGAGCTCAGCTGGCAGCCGTTTCGCGAGGGCATCGAGATCAGTCCCATCTACGATTCGGGTCATGGCGCCCGCGCGGCATTCCTGAAATACGAACCCGGTGCCGCGGTTCCGGCACATGAACACACAGGCTGGGAACACATTCTCGTGCTGAAGGGCAGCCAAAGCGATGAGTCCGGACAGTACGATGCAGGGTCACTCCTGATCCACGGCCCAGGCAGCAGCCATTCGGTATTGAGCGAGGAAGGCTGCATGGTGCTGGCGATCTGGGAGAAACCGGTACGATTCGAAAACGGGTAGGAATCATGGAAGACCAGGAAACAGACATCGCACTGGATCTCGCTTCCCTGCATTCGCAATTCCGTTCGGGAACGGTCACCGTATCCCAGGTAGCGGCACTGGTTCTGTCGCGCATCCACGCCTCGCGCGACGATCATGTATGGATCACCTTGGCGGACGATGCCACGATCCTCCGGCGAGCGGCAGAACTGGATGCCCTCCTGCAGGCCAATCCGGCGGTGCTGGATCAGATGTCGCTGTTCGGCGCTCCCTTCGCCGTGAAGGACAACATCGACGTCGCGGGTATTCCGACAACCGCCGCCTGTGACGCGTTCGCCTACACACCGGAACGCGATGCCCCGGTAGTGGCCCACCTGCTCGACGCCGGCGCCATTTTTGTTGGCAAAACCAACATGGACCAGTTTGCCACCGGGCTCGTGGGGACGCGCTCCCCCTACGGCACGCCAGTGAACCCCTTCGACGCGAACTATATTCCCGGTGGTTCCTCGTCGGGATCGGCGGTGGCGGTGGCCAAGGGCTACGCAAGCTTTTCCCTGGGAACCGATACCGCCGGTTCCGGCCGCGTGCCGGCCGGTTACAACAACGTCGTCGGGCTCAAACCTACTTGCGGACGGCTCAGTACGACCGGCGTCGTGGCGGCCTGCCGCAGCCTGGACTGCGTTTCGATACTTTCACTGAGTTGTTACGATGCCGCGGTGGTGGAGCGGGTCACTGAAGGATTCGATGCGGAGGATCCGTTCTCGCGGCGACCCGTACCCATGGCGGTCGACGATACGTCGGACAAGCCTGTGATTCTTGCGATCCCCCGGGAAGACCAGTTGAAGTTCTTCGGCGATGAGTCTTCGCAACAGGCCTTCCATGAGACCTGTCGCACACTGGTCGCCAAGGGCTTTGAACTAAACGAGATTGACTTCACACCCTTTGAGAAAGCTGGACGCCTGCTCTACGAAGGCCCCTGGGTCGCGGAACGACAGATTGCCTTCGGCGATGAACTGCAACGATATGCCAATGCGGTCGACAGCAAGGTGCGCGCCGCCGTGGAGGACGTGCCAGCGTATACGGCCGTGGACCAGTTCAGGGCCTACTACAGCCTCAAGACCTTGAAGCGCCAGGCGGAGAATGCGCTTTCCGGTCTGAGTGCACTGCTGGTCCCAACCATGAGCCGCCTCTACACGATCGACGAGGCACACACGGCGACCCCCAGCGCAAGCCGGAACCTGGGCTACTATACGAACTTCGTCAACCTGCTCGACCTCGCGGCCGTTGCCGTTCCGGCCGGGACCGTCAACGGCTCCCTGCCATTCGGCGTGACTCTGGTCGCACCCGCCTACAGCGAAACCCGGCTACTTGCTATCGGCGACCGGATTCATCGGGCGACCACTACCACCGTGGGCGCGCTGGGGACCCCTTTGCCAGCAGCGATACCCGAGACCGCGCCGGCAGCGGCCGGCAGGATCCGGATCTGCGTGGTCGGGGCCCATATGCGCGGCCTGCCCCTGAACCAGCAGCTGGTTCAACTCGGCGGCCGGTTTGTCGAACAAACCACAACGGCACCCGGATACCGGCTGTACCTTCTCGACTGGCTCGACCCGGAACGCCCGGGAATGGTACGCGACACGGATGGAGTCGCTATTGACGTGGAATTGTGGGACCTGCCGACGAACCGCTTCGGTGACTTCTTCGCGCAGATCGCGCCACCGCTCTCCTTTGGTACGGTGGAGCTGGTCGATGGATCGAAAGTGGCCGGCTTCCTGTGCGAGGCCTACGCGATCCAGGAGGCCCGGGATATCTCGGACTTCGGTGGCTGGCGCGGATATATCACGTCCTGATGCTTCCACCCCGCCACCAGGGGCCGGTGGCGGGCGCCGGATTCGCCGGTTCGTGATTGCGCCCCGGGCTTATCTTGCCATCAACTCGCGTCTCACTTTTTCCAGGTCCGGGAGGCGGCGTGAGACGCCGTTTTGCTCCGTCGCGGCGCTTGCCAGCCGCTCATAGGCATCGCCGATGACCTGCTTCCGTTCGTCCGTCACCGCCGACTTCAAATACATCCGTCCGAGAGCGGTATAGATCTCCGTCTGCACCCACAGGCTGATCTCAGGCCTGCGCCGGCTCAGCAGCCCCTCGATACGATTGATCGCGGTGTCGACGGAGTCGGCGTATCGCTCGTGTCGCGCGAGCGACAGACTGACACGGGCGATGACGTCACCCGGGGCACAGTTGGCGCAGTGGCTGGTGTCGCTCTTGTGGTCGCCGTAATTTTCGACCAGATAGCGCTTGAGTATGTAGTACTGGTCGCTTCCCGCGCCCGGATCCATCAGCCATAGACATTTCACCACGAGCTCATCATCGTCCGGATGCTCGACGACGCCGTTGTAGCAGGCCTTGTAGAACTCGCGCTTGTTTGCCTGTAATTTGTCCTCGTCGATGCAGCAGCGCTTCTTCGACTGCCAAAGGTGATCCACGTCCTCGACCGAGTTCAGCGTTGGGGCGCTGACGGTGTCGAACCATTCGGGTTTCTGGATCGCCGATTCGAACGGTACGCGCGGTTTCGCTGGCTCCACGGTGGGCTCTTTCTTGGTACAGGCCACCAGCAAGGCCCCTGCAACCGCGACAAGCAGTATCTTTCTCATTATTTTGTTCCTCCCGGGGCCAATATGCCTATCCCATGGCCCGACCACAAGTCGGGGCCAGGCGGCTGAATCACGCCAAGCGTTCCAGCAACGGTGCGGAGGCCGCTTGAAGCCAAGGGGAAGCGGCGAGATCTAGCCCCCTTTCGGCAGGCAGGCAGCCACGGCCGTGCGCAACCGTTCCCGGACGGATCGGTATGCCTCCGGATCGTCAATGGCACGCAGGACGAGACCGGTGTCGAACTTGAGTTCCACCGCCTCCCACTCTCCGTCCAGCGCGCATTCCACCTTGATCTTCACCTGGTCTTCTGCCGGTTCGACCTCGAACAGGTAGGCCTCGAGCCGCAACTCATCCAGCATCTTGCCAATGGTATCCCGCGCCTTGGCGTATTCCACGGTTGATAGAGACATGGTGCCGGGTTCTCCTATTGGCTAGTCAACAACATCGGGACGCCGCCCGGCCCGAATCCGCGTACCCGTGATGTAGGTGGCGAGAAAGATCAGCGCAAACGGGATCCAGGTTCCCAGGGGATTGGCGAACATCTCGAAACTGCGATTGATCACCATGGCAACGAAAAATACATCCATAAACACCACGATGGCAAGGAAGGCAATGGCCGTGGCCAAGGGATCGGTGTAGTGCAGCCTGGAAAAATAGAACCAGGAAATCAGCACGAATATCAGCGGCGCACCGACGGCGTGGGCGATGAGGGTGGTCTCGACGGAGGTCACGGCCATGCCCACGAACATGACAGTGCCGCATAGCGCCCAGCCGAGAAGGCCGAGGGCAAGAACGACGATTGCCCGGTTGAATTGAAGGTTTGCCATAGACACCACCTCCCATCGCCGGATGGCGATAATGGTTCCACAGACACTCAGGGCAAGAAATTCTCCGGGTGCGCGAGCTTGCGCGGCAGGTACTCCTCAATCACGTAGTTGAGTCCCCACTTGGCGAGGGCCTGTTGCTCGGCGCGTACGCCCATTTTCAGCAGCTGTTCGATGGTGGCGATCCACGCCGGCGTGCTGGCGAAAAAGGGGTCATTTCTGACCGCGTCCTGCGCCCGCTTGATGTCGGTCTTGCTCAAGGGGTGGGTAGCGTCCTGCAGACCAAACTCGTTTATGTCCTCCGGGGTCACGCCGAGATAGTGCGCCCGTGGAACGCAGAAGAAGCGGTTGATGTGGGCGGCGTTGCCGGACCCCACCTTCAGCGTGCGATAGATGTTGGCGAAGCCGTACGGATCACAGTCGACGAAGCAGTACACCGGGAGACTGCGGTCGTCGGACAGCCTGCGAATGAATCGCCGCGTTGCCCGCGTCGGCACACCACCCATCTCCACCAGAATGCAGTTGGCATTCTTCCAGAAGCGATGATTGTTCAGGCGCTGGAACATGCCGCCGGTCTCGATGGCAAGGATGAAATCGGCATCGGTGCGGAAGTCCAGCCGCTCTACAGAGCGCGGAATGCTATAGGCCCCGCTCCCAAGATTGGCGCAGTTCACCTCCAGCCGCTCGCCGCTCACGGGATCCGTATCGATCACAACGAGATTGCCCGCTACGGAACCGCCATGGGACTCGGGATAGAAGCGCAGCTGTTCGCGCGATAGCCCGTGCAGAGAGGCCAGGGCTTCGATGTCGTCCATGATGGAGTCCGACTCCGTTTGCTCGTCGAAACGGGCATCGCCCCAGTTCTTGCTGATGTAGTAGGCCTCACGCTTGGTAGCGAAATCGTTATCCTGTACCAACTCGCGCGAAGCCGCCATCAGCCGCAGGGTCTGGGCGAAGGTACGCACAGTGTTCACCGTGAGGGTGCGCGATTTGATGGCATCGCCGAGCTCCAGATACCCCTTGTCCTTGTCGTAACTCACGTTCTCCAGCCCCCGCACCGGCAGCTCGATGTGGGGCAGCTCGCCTCGGGCAATGCTGTCGCGCACCGCCTCGGCCACGGCGTCGATCACCGCGATGGCGCGCGCGTCCCGTTCCGCAGTCGTCGCCCGGTTTTGGTCTCTCGTGTCGTCGGTCATCGCATTTTCCTCTTTTGGTTCAGCACGTCATCGAGCTGCTCCACCGCGGCATCGCGCTCGCTGTCACTCAGGTCCAGGATCTCCTGCAGCGCGATGCCGATGTGGGGCAAATACTGCTCGATCTGCGTGCGCTTGTCGTACTCCCGCTTCAGCCGTTGCGAGCGGTGCAGGTGCCCGGCCAGCTTGCGCCCGCAGGCCTGCAGCCCCAGCTTCAGTTCCTTGACGATCTCGGGGTAGTTCGCGATCGCCTCCTTGGCCTCGGAGGTGAATGGCACCCACACCGAGGCCAGGTGCACCATGATCGCCAACGGCGCCACCGGCAGTCCGCGCTTGGGTTGCTGCAGGCCGTAGGCGCGCCAGTTGGTCTGGATCACCGCCTTGGTCACGGCGCACGCCCCCTGCTCGTACAAGAGCGGCACGCGGTTGGCGAAGCGCAGCAGGAAGGCCGGTTCGTCCGCCCGCAGTACGATCCCCTCGCCTGCTGCCTTCCGGCCCCCGGCGGACTTGCGAATGCGCCCGCCCTCGTCCACTTCAAGGCCGCCGCCGGGGGCGCCGTAGGCAAGGGCCACCTCGACCTGGAACGGGTTGCCGCGGTACACCGCCGGCGGTCGCGTGACCGCGGCGAAGAAGTCGGCGTCGATCTCCTTGCGCAGGCCCTCTTCCATGAGCGCCTCGCCGATGGGCACCAGGCAATCGGTGCGCGGCGCCGACACCGGTACCTTCTGGATGGCGCGGTACAGGGCGCTCGCCTGGGCGTGGGCGATGTGCCGCGGATAGGAACGCTCGGTTAGATTGCGCGCTGCGCGGCGCACGATCTCCTGCGCGGTCTTGCGGCCGACGCGAGAGAACTCGTCTTCGAGAAACTTGATCAGGGTGCGATTGCGCGTGCTGCCGAGCATCTGGATCAGGCGGCCGAGCTCGACGCCATGGGGATGGGGTTTGATTTCCTGTGGCCACGGCGGCAGGGTCTTGGAGCTGCGCTTGTAGTTCACGTGCTCGCCACGCGGATCAGTGAAATCGATGCGCACATGCGGGTTGGCAATGGCGGTCTGCTTCAGGTACATGTCGATGGAGTGCAGGCCCTTCTGGTAGTGGCCTTCCATCTCCGCCTCCACTCGCGTGCCATGGGGCCGGTCCCATTTCGTGTGCGCCTTCTTGTGAATCTCCGGGCGGTTCTTCGCGGTGTCGATGGAGACCAACATCTCGGTGGCGAGCTTTTCGTGGCGCACCCGGCTGATGATGTGCAGCGGTTTGCCGGTGGTGAGCTGGGCGTACATGCCGGCGGCGGCGATACCCATGCCCTGTTGCCCACGGGACTGGCTGAGCTTGTGGAACCTGGAGCCGTACAGGAGCTTGCCGAAGATGCGCGCGATCTGCTTTTCTATGATGCCCGGCCCGTTGTCCTCGACAACGACACGGTAGACCCCGTCTTCCTCGTCGAACACCTCGACACGGATATCCGGCAGGATGCCCGCCTCCTCGCAGGCGTCGATGGCATTGTCCACCGCTTCCTTCACCGCCGTCACCAGGGCCTTGGTGCCGGAATCGAAACCGAGCAGGTGGCGGTTCTTGAGGAAGAACTCCGAGACCGAGATCTCGCGCTGGCGGACCGCCATCTGGTCGGCGCTGCGATAGCCTTCGTCCTTCGCCGTCGTGCTCATAGTCCCCTGCCGTCAGATGTCACGCCGTGTCGCACATGCGGCCGGACACCACGAGGCGGCGACCGCTCCCATCAGCTTATAGAACAGGCAGGTAAGAGAACCATTGACTTCAATCAACAGCGACTGTCGACTTCCGGCCTGATTTTTGTCTTCGGTGCTGAAACCGGTATATTCATCGACCGTCAGGCGGATTCCCAGTGAGGCCCCGGTTTTGCGCGACTGGAATGTCATCGTCACCGTAAGCGAGCATGGCTACAAACAGGCCGGGCACCTGCTCGCGCCGTGGGGCGACATCGCCAAGAGCAATTTCTACAACGTGCTGCTGCTCCGGACCGTCGACCCGTTCGCCTTTCTGGAGAAGGCCCAGAGCGAGATCTCCAGTGGGACCGAATTTGCCACGGCCATCAGCCGGCTCATGCCGGTAGAGAAGAAGTTCTCGTTCCAGAGCCCGGATGAGTTCGAGTTCAAGGCCAAGCAGGAAATCAGGGGATGGATCCCGCGGCTGGCCGGCAAGAAGTTTCATGTGCGCATGCACCGGCGCGGGTTCAAGGGCCGTATGAGAAGCGTCGACGAGGAACAGTTCCTCGACCATTTTGTCATGCAGGAACTGGAGGCCCGGGGCGAGACCGCGACCGTGACCTTCGACCAACCCGATGTAATCATCGCCCTGGAAAGCATCGGCAACGACGCAGGCATGAGTTTCTGGACCCGGCAGGACCTTGCGAAATTCCCCGTGCTGAAGCTGGACTAGGCGCGAAGGCCTACTCAGGCGGCCCGCTCGTGTTCGTAGTAGGGCCGCTCGTGGTCGTCGAGCAGGGCCTGCAACTCATCCTTGTCCCGCCCTTCGGGCGTGAGCCAGGCATCGACATTGGCTGCCTTCAGGGGGATGGGGCAGCGATTGTGCCCGGTCGCCGCTACTTCGGGCGGCGGGTCGTCGGTGACAATGGCGAAGGAGTACAGGTCATCCTCTCCCGCTTTTTGCCACCGGTCCCAGACACAGGCCAGTAGCATGGGCTCCGCCGTGCGCGGATTGAAGTGCAACACCAGATTTTGTTCCTTCTCGCCCTTGCGCAATTCGCGATGCTCGAAGTCATGCAGGGCCACGTTTTCGAAAAAGCTCGAAACAAGCGCGATGGCATGGTGCGTGCCAAATACGCCCTTCCAGTAGCCATCGAGGTTGTCGCGCCGGGCGTTGTACAGGCCCGGATAGCGCTTGTCGTACGAAGCGGGCTTGCCATTCATACGGCAGTGGTAGCGCATGGGCTTGATGACATACTCGCCGTCCTCCATGACCATCACCGGCACGTACCAGAAGGGAAAAATGCGCGAATCTTCGGGCTTGAGCTGTTTGCGCTCGGCATCGGCCAGGCGCGCCACGTAGCGCTCGATCTTGTTGCTGGCGATACGCTGGTCTTCCAGCGCCTTCTTTGTTTCCTTCGTCTTCAGGCTGCGCTCGGCATCGGCCAGGCGCTTCTTCTGCTTGAACAGGTCGGCCTGCCACTCGGCGGTCTTGCGGGCGTGGTATTCCTTTATATATTGGGTGATACGCTTGTCTTGGGCGGTCTTCGGGTCGGCGTAGTTCGCCTCCAGGGCGCGGGCGATCTTGATGGAATCGTCCTCGACCCGGCGCCGGAACAGGCCTTCGAACAGGCCCGAATCGATGCGGGCCTTCTTCCACCTTTCGAAAGACTTGAAGTTTTGTTCGACCATCGCCGAGTAACACATTGCAGCTCCTGTCTCCTCGTCATGTGGTTCGGGTAAGCGTGAGCGTTCCGTATTCGGAATTGTAGCAGCCGGCGATGTAGACGACTGTGTCTCCGGGAATCGTATCGCCATTCACGTTTCCGTCGATCTGAACTTCCTGGTTTCCCATCATCTGGCAACCGGTCAGAACATAGCAGCATTCGACAATCGTGCTGCTGTCGAACTGGATCAATGCCGAGTAGTAATCGTAGGTATTAATCAGATAGTGTTGGGACAGTCTTCCGGTCAGGGATCCACTGATGCTAGGCGAGGACCATGTTCCCGAGAAATCGACGCCACTCTGGGATGTGACATTGGCTGAAATATCGATCGTGGTCCCCGAGTTGCCGGCGAAGGTTCCGGTCCAGGTCCCGGTCATGTCGGGCGGGGGATTGGGCTTATCCAGCGCGCCACACGAATTCAGCAATACGGCGAAGATCGCTGGCACAAAAAGCCTGCTTCGCCGGGAAATTTTGTTAGTCATTTAGCCTCCCCACTTGCGACCGAACGACCCAAGTCGGGTTCGCGTCGCACCGACTATTATCCGCCGCTAACGCCGTGGCGCAAATCGAGGCCAGGACTCGCATTCGCATGGAAAATCGTGTGAACTAGGGGCAACGAGAATCCTGCGCAGCCACGCCACGAATGCCCAGCGATACCCAAATTCCCCAATCCAAAGTCGCCCGCTGGTCCGGTGCCTTCCTCGGCTTCTATCGCCCGGCGGTGGACGAGGTGCGGGAGCTGGACCCGGTATCCCGCTTCCTGTACGCGGCCCGCAGCGTGATCCTCGTCATCTCGGCCCAGGCGGCCATCATCGCCGGCCTGCTGGCCGCCGCCGACCGGGAGTTTCACGGACCGTACTTCCTGTTGGTACTGCTCGGCCTGGTGGTGGCGCACATGATCAGCAATCTGAGCAACGACTACTTCGACTACACCCGTGGGCACGACACCCCGGATTCTCCGCGCCTGCGTTATACCGTGCACCCAATAGCGAGCGGAGTACTGGAACCGCGCACCTTGCTCGCCGGATTGGCGGTGCTGGCGCTGATCGGCCTGTCCATCGCCGGCTTCTTCGTCTACGAGCGCGGTTGGCTGGCGGCGGCATTCATCGGCGCCGGGGTCCTGCTGCTGTTCGCCTACGATGCCGCACCCGTGCCGCTGAAGAAGATCGGCCTCGGCGAGGTCGCGGTGTTCCTGGTCTGGGGACCGCTAATGGTGGGTGGCGGCTACGCCGTATTAACGGGCCACGTTTCCGCCAATGCATTCTATGCCTCCATTCCCTACGGCCTCGGGTCCATGTCCATTCTGGTGGGCAAACACATCGATCAACGGGAGTTCGATCTCACGGCCGGGATCCACACCCTCCCCGTTGTGCTGGGCGAAACCATTGCCCGCAGGCTGAATCTGTCCCTGATCGTGCTGATGTACGCGGTGATTGCCGTGCTGATCGCCCTCGGCCGCCTCACGCCCTTTGCCGCGCTGGTTATCCTCGCCCTCCCTCGTGCAATTCGCGCCCTGTCCACGCTGGCAAGTCCCCGGCCGGATGCGCCGCCCGAAGGCTACGTCGGCTGGCCTCTTTGGTATCACCGCGCTTCGCTGGTTCACAACCGCCTTTTTGGCTGGCTTTATATATCTGGACTGGCGTTGGGTGCGATATGGCCTGGGGTCGGCCGGTAGGAGTAGCGCTCAATCGGCTGACACGGAATCGCGCCAGGTTTCGGTATGTCCATTTTTCCTCTGTCTTGAAGACAATCCGGACCACAAACCGTGTCACGTCCCAAGAAACTTGACGATGAGCCGGTCGACTTCCCCGGGTTGCTCGACACTGATGAAATGCCCGGTTTCGAGCACCTTGATCTGGACGTCGGGAATATTGTGCGCCAGCCGCCGGGTGTTTTCGGCATCGCCGACGAGATTGTCCCGCTTTCCCAGGACCAGTAGCACCGGCACCCTGATCTTCTCCAATCGCTCTGGCGTAAAGGCTATGGGCCTGGCCTTGCGCGGGAAGGTTCCCGTCATCATCAGACGAAACCACTCACCTGCTACCTGCCGTGGCCCGGGATTGTCGCCAAATGCCCAGCGCACCGTGCTTTCCTGGATTGACTTGAGTGGAAAGAACTGTATCAACATGATCCGCAGCACGGACTCGGTGGTGCCGCCGAATCCCATGGGCCCGAGCAGCACCAGCTTCTTCACGCGCTTTGGTGCGTAGAGTGTGATATTGGTTGCAATGAACCCACCTTCGGAGCCACCGACGATATAGGCACTCTGTATTCCCAGCTTGTCGAAGATTTCTGAATACAGACTTGCCTGGGCCTTGCCGTCCGCCGGGTAGTGGCCGCGGCTCTTGAGCTCGCTCCGTCCAGCGTCGCCGAGGGTGTCGATGGCATAGGTACGATAGTGGCGATCCAGTTCCTTGATGTTGTATTGCCACGACCAACTGGCCACGCCGGACACATGCAACAACACCAGCGGCGGCGCCTGTTTTCGTCCGCTGACAATGACATGGACCTTTCCATATTCCGTTTCGACGAATACGTCTTCATAGGGGACCGGCCAGGTCTTCATCCTCTCGGCATACATCTGCATGAACCGCGCCTTGACTTCCGGGGACTTGTAAATGGCGGAGGTATATTTGGTCAGGGAACCCAGCCAGACAAAATCCAGAAGCAGCAGGACGATGGCGATCGTCCGCGCCCACCAGGGCGGAGACCTCCCCGTCACCTGGCGGAATCGCGCGTCGGACGGCAGCAAAAGAAAAAGGAGCAACACCAGGGGAACTGCCTGCAGCCAGTTCCCGGTCAGTGCCATGGATAAGGCCAGTAAGGCAAAAAGGACGCCGACGAACCAGCGCAAGCCGCGAGCAGCGTATTTCATACGATCGCCCGATTTGTTCCAGAGAAAATTAGCTTGCTTTGGGAGGGAATGCCTTGATCTCTGGCAAGATCACCCCGACGAACTTCTTCTGTTGCCAAATGCTCGTGGCCGGACCCAGAACCAGCTGGCAATGACCATTGCACCGAACAGGGTGTAAACGACGCCAAACACCCAGGGAGGAGCGTTATAGTAAAGGATCGCGTCCAGCCAGTGGGCAATGAAGGAACCGGAATAGACCGCGCCACCGGCGCGCTCGCGTAGTGCCATTTCCCAGATCGTGAGCGGACAGATGACTCCTAGCCATGCCTGGAGCACCACAATCCCGATCGCACACAGATGGGCGATCCGAAACCAGGGATTGCGCACCCAACTCCAGCGACGCAGTTTGCCCAGAAGAATCAGGGCCAATCCGAAAACGACGAACGCTACGAACAGGACATGCGTTACCAGAAGCAGGTCCGCCGCGAGAAGAAACCAGGCATCTGAATCCATCTGCGCTACCTAGCCGCTCACCAGGGAAAAGAATGTGGCCGGAGACCAGTTTCCCCGATATTCGAAGCGACCTAATGCTTTAAGATATCCTTCAGCTGCTCTTCCGCCTTCTTCTTCTGTGACTCGATCTGTTCCTGCGCCTGGCCCTCGAGCTTCTTCTTCTGCTGCTCGATCGCGCCCTTGAGCTGCTTGTCCACGACCTGGCGTGTGACCTCGTCCTGGGCCTGCTTGGTCACGCGGGCGAGGATCTCCTTGGCGATCTCACCGCCGGTGGCGCCGTTGGGTGCGCCGAGGTTACTCATGTACAGCGGCGGCAGCTTGACCGTGTAGGTCTTCTTCTTGTCCACCGGGACCAGCCTGGCGTTGATCTCCCCGCCCTCGAAGGTGAGCTTGCGGATGATGAGCTTGGGACCGGCGGCGGCGCCTTCCCCGCCCCCGGCGGGCATGCTCTTCTTGATGTTGTCGTATAGCTGGTTGAGGCTGCCCTTGCGGTCGGCATTCATCTCGTAGTTGACCTTGGGATCGCGCACGGTGACGTTGTCGATGACGATGAGCTCCTTGCTCAGGGACTTGAGGTCGAGCTTGATGCTGGTCTCTCCCAGGGACAAGGCGGTCTTGGCGTCATATCCGCCCGGGTTGGCGACGGTCAGACCGTAGATCCCGCCCGAGCCTTCCTTCAGGACGATGTGCACCCGGTTCACGCGCACGGCGGTCTGGGTCACCTGGGAGCCGTACTTCTCGATGGCGGCCTTGACGATGGAATCGAGATTGCCGAGGACGTACCAGACGACACCACCGATGATGAGGACGATGAGTACGAAAGCGGCGAGAAGGGCTTTTTTCATGGTTCTTTCCTTGGCCGGGACCGGGCGCGTTTCAGGGACGGTTAATATAGTTCTTGTCCGCCCCGCTCATCCTTGTACTGGATCAATATAACGCAATTTCCCCATGGTCGCCCGGCCCGCCCACGGCCGGACGATCTGACCGGGATCAAATCGGCGCACGACCACATTCGCTACAAAGAATCAGGTAAAGCTCCCCGGAGGGACCCATGAGCAAGCGCCACGCGCGAATCCTGACCGTCTTGACCCTGGTGCTGACCGCCTCCCTGGCGGTGGCTTCTTATTACGGTGTGTTCGTGCCCGGCATTTATGCCCGCGATTCCGCGTCCCTGGGCACCCAGGGCATAGGCCAGGATGCCTTGGACCTGTTCTTCACTGCCCCACTGCTGCTGATCTCCCTATTCTTCGTACTGCGCGGTAGCCGGCTTGCCTGGTTCGTCTACGGGGGGACAGTGTTGTACCTGCTGTACTCCTACGTCCTGTACGCTCTCGGAGTTCATTTCAACCGCCTGTTCCTGGTCTACTGCCTGGTCCTCGGCAGTTCGTTTTATGCCTTTGCGCTCGCCGTGTACGAGCTCGGCCGCATGCCGGTGAGCGAGTGGTTCTCCGACCGCGCCCCGTTGCGGGTCACGGCGGTGTACTTCCTCGTCATCGCGGTGCTGTTTTACGGGCTATGGCTCAAGGACGTGTTGCCGGCGGTACTCTCCGACTCGGTGCCGGCGTCGGTGCGTGACAATGATCTGCTGGTGAATCCGGTACACGTGCTGGACCTGTCCATCGTGCTACCCGGGCTGGCCGCCACCGCCATACTGCTGTTGCGGCGGCATGCACTGGGATACGTCCTCGCCCCGGTGTTCCTGGTGTTCCTCATCCTGCTGACCCTGGCGATCGCCGCCATGGTGCTGGCACTGAAGATCAAGGGCGTTAGCGAGGATGTGTCCCTGACCGGGTTCTTCGTGGTGCTGACGCTTGTCAGCAGTGGGTTCCTGTTCCTGTTTCTGCGGGCGATGCGGACCGACTGACACCGGGGTCAGTTCGTGGCGCCCTGCTCCTCCTGCATTTGTTTCAACAGCCTACGCTGCTCCCTTCTTTCCTTCCTGCGTTCCTTGCGCGATTTTTTCTTCGCCTTCCCGTCCGCAGTGACACGATTCCCGCCAAAGATCGCGCTGCGCAGCGCGTCCTGCGCCTCCTTGTTGATGCGCGCCATAATCTGGCGGTTGATCTCGTTGCTGGTGGCCCCGTCGGGGGCGCCGAGATCGGTCACCTCGAACGGCTGCAGCTTGAATTTGTAGGTCCGCTTCTTGTTCAGGGGAATGATCCGGACCGCGATCACGCCGCCCTCGAAGGTGAACTTGCGAACGATCATCATCGGCCCGTGGGACTTGGCGCGTTTGACCTCGCCCTCGGC
>JARRJV010000015.1:0-17856 GCA_037388825.1 Acidiferrobacteraceae bacterium
ACCAAGCCACCCATGGTCAAGCCAAGGGCGCACAACAACACCGCGGTCATGCTCGCTCTCTTGTTCATCATGGGAATCTCCTCGAATGCAAGACAAAAAGGTACCACTACACCTTGCTCGGGGCAGCTCGGAGAAGAACTCCAGGGACCGTCGCCCCGGCGAAGCCAGACTAGGCCCGCGCGCGAATACCGGCCTTGACCAATATCAACAATGTCCGGCTCAAGACTGCCGGCATATCCCGGCAGTCCATGGGGACATTGGGCACCGGAAACGAGTGGTTTGGCGTCGGCTAGGCCGCCCGAAGCTGGTCGCGCACCTTTTCCAGCCGTCCGCGCACCTCGGCGCCCAGGGCGGAGATCTCCTCGCGGTCGACCAGGCCCAGTACCGCCGCCGGATCCATGAACGCGACCGTGATCTTGCCGTCTTCCTCCTGGCGCACGACGACATTGCAGGGAAGCAACAAACCGATGTCGGGATCGGCGGTAATGGCCTTGTGCGCCAAAGGCGGATTGCAGGCGCCAAGAATCCGGTACGCCGGCATTGCGGCGCCCAGCTTCGCCTTCATGGTGGCGCTGACATCGATTTCCGTCAGCACGCCAAAGCCCTGTTCCTTCAGCGCCTCGGTTACGCGCTGCAACACCTCGTCAAAGCTCCCCTCGAGCTTGATACTGAATCCGTACATGAAAAAAGCCTCTCTTCGCGTTGGTGAACTTGCGACAGACGGCTTATCCGCTGCCGCGCTTCTCCCCTTCCCCGTTGGTGGAATTCGCGCGACGCCAGGTTTCGTAGACGTCGGCCGGCCACGTGGCCTGGAACCAGGTGATGATGTCCTCGATCTGCCTGTTCTCGACCCGGCCCTTCCACGCCGGCATCACCGGGACACCATTCAGTTTTTTCCCGTTGCGAATGATGTCGATCATCTGCTTCTTCGTGAGCTTCCAGTCCGTACCAGTACCGTTGAGCGGCGGCGCGGCGGCAAAGCCTTCCTTGCGCCCACGTTCCCAGTCCGGATGGCCCTGTGCCTGGGGTCCGTGACACTGGGCGCAATGGGACTGGTACAGGGCCGCGCCCCGGCTAATGCGTTCGATATCGAACACCGGCGCTCCCTCCGCGGGCGCTTCCACCCTGGATGTCTCCTTCGGCGCGGCGGTCTTTTCCTTCTTGCCACAGGCGGCAACAAGGACAAGAAGCAGCAGCGGTGCTACGCGGAACCATTTCATCGATAGAATCCCATAGAAAATCCAGCAGCACGGACGCAATAATACGGGTACGGGCCGAAGATGAGAACGGGCGCTCGACTACTGTCCTCCGGCCGCTGACTGGCGGTCCATGCGCCACCACGCCGCGTACAGCTCGTCCGGCCACTTCTGCTGGAACCACGCAATGATTGCGTCAATGTCCTGCCTGGTTAGCTTGTCACCCCAGGCCGGCATGTTGCCACCCAGGACGATGGTGCCATCGCGGATGGTCCGTTCCAGTGCGGCGCGTGGATGGTGCCAGGCGTGACCGGTGCCGTTCAGGGGAGGAGGAGGCCATTTTCCGTTGGCATCGGGTTTGTGCCAGTCGGGTGCTCCCTGCGCATGATCCCCGTGACAACTTGCGCAGTTCTTCTGGTATGCGATACGGCCCCGTTCGACCAGGGCGGCATCAAATGTGCGAACCGGTGCGATCTCGGCCTTTGGGGGTGGCGATTTCTTTCCACAAGCCGCGAGCGACAAGACTGCAGCAATGAAAATCAGGTGCTTCTTCGTCAAGCTAGTCTCCCAAAGCAGTGGATCCCGCGACGCCACCAGGGCGACGCGGGACCCACATATTACATGTTGTGCCCGGCATGGCCCCCGTGCGTCGCCGGTGCCGGTTTCGGTCCCGTTGGCGCGCCCTTGGGTTTGCCGCCACAGGCCTTCCAGCCGGCATTATCCAGCATGATCAGGCCACGACTGGCCTGGGCGCAACGGGTTGCAAGGGAAGCTTTGACCGTAGTCGATTCCATGGCATAGCGCCCGTCGGAACCGGCCTCGCGCGCGCGCCCGCTGTCCGGCACCCGATCCAGCCTCCCCAGTTTACCCGGTGCCGGCATTGCCATGTGGGCACTGTGATCCATTGCGTGTCCTGCATGACTGCCGTCCTGGGCGCTGGCCCATGGCGCGCCCAGGGTCATTGCCAGGGCGACTGCGACGATCGCCACAACTCTTGTCTTGTATCTCATCTTGCCCTCCATTATTCGATATAACCGTGTTCGAGGTTCAGAATCGAATTCCGCTCCCCGATGTGGTCGTTGTAGGTAGCCTGCAGGTTCATGGCGAGGCCGATCTGCACCCGGTTCTCGCTGGCGAAATCGGGATCGACGATCCCGCTGCCGATCTGGCGGTTGCGTACCTGGGCCAGCAGGTCCAGGCCCGAGCCCATGCGATAGACATAGCTGGCGGCGACATGGGTCTCGTTTGCGTTACTGAAGTCCGGGTACTGTTTGAACCCCGCGGTCAGACCGACCTGCCAACGAGTCAGGAGCAAGGGTCGGCGCGTGTAGCGCAGACCGACAACCACGGCATTGGACTTCGCCCGGGCGCGATTGGAAAGGGTGTTCAGGTCGGCAACCCCGGTAACCCCGTTACCGACGATGCCCTGCACGCCCATGGACCAGTTCTTGCGCGGGTCGAGATTGAGATTGAACTCCGTGCCGACGATCACCGACTGCATCCAGGGATTGCCGCCCTGGCTGTCGCGCTGGGCGTCGACCATGATCCCCGCCTGCCGGATGCGCTCCAGATACTGGTACGGCTCCGGACGGCTATAGCGGTAACCGACTCCGTAGCTGTCAATGCCGTCCACGGCACCGGCAAATGCGGCGCCGTTGCGCCGGGTCCCCGCCCAGATTGTCGCCGTCTGGTTCTTGCGATCCGTGTACCAGTCCAGGGATGCCACGCGACCATAGATCTGGTCGTACTCGTCATCCGACGATGCGTTAGCCACAAGGGTCACGGACAGCATGTCGTCGTCGCGCAGGATGGGGAACTCGATCATGGTGTTGGGCAGACGCGTACGACCCGCCTTGATACCGACATCCTGGTTCCAGAAAAACACATGCATCTGATTGAAATCCACGGCACTGTCGTGCTCCTTGATTCCCAGAACCGCGCCGGCAACCCCGCCCTCGTACAGACGCTTGTCCAGCCGCAACGCCACGGTGGAATCGGACAGGTTGATTTCCTCGTCGCTGTCCAGGGTAGTGATTACGCGCCCGCCGACGGTCACCCGCGGCTGGACCTTGCGATCCACCTCCAGCGCCTGTGCAGTGGCCGATGTCGCCAGCACCAAAAGCGCCGCAAACCATGCAATAGGTTTTTTCATTTCGCACCTCTCAAATTCTTCATTGGTCCACCGATACCGAAGGCGTGTACGTGGGCGTGAAGTCCTCGTACTCCAGTACCGTCAGCATGCCGCCCGGATAGATACCGTTGTTTGTGGCATGGGTGGTCTTGTGGTCGTGGAAGGTCCAGAACCCCGGGTTGTCGCCGTAGACCATGATGTCGTAGGTTCCGCCCGGCTCGACATGAATGGTATTGAGCCGCCGCGGCTCCGACAGGTCGTTGCCATCCTGCGCCACCCACCAGAAATCATGCCCGTGAAGATGCATGTGGTGGGTCAAACCGCTGGCATTGATCAGGCGCACGCGGATCCATTCCCCCTGCTTGATACCGATACGCTTGGTCGCGGGATAGGACTTGCCGTTGATGCCGAAGAAGTTGTGATTGATGTGCAGGCCGTTGGCGCGGCTCTGCAGATACNNNNCCGTTGGCGCGGCTCTGCAGATACGGAGCGATGTATTCCTTCGACTCTACCGCCTGTTTGAACTCGGCGTAATTCTTGAAAAAGCCGTGGGTCTTGTAGTCCAGCTTGCCCTCAGCCATCAGATGGTTGACTTCCTTCATGCCGTGAAGCAGTTCATTCATCTCCTCACGCGCGAAATCGATGTCCCAGGCCTCCAGCATCAAGGTGTAATCACGCTTGTACGGGAAGCGCTTCTTCAGAGGCTCCTTCTTGCGATGCACGATAAAGGCGCCGTGCATGGCATGGGTTGCATGGAGTGGTGTACCCCAGTGACAGTGGTACCAGCGCGTGCCCGAAGGCTTGGCCTGGAACCGATACACGAAGGTCTGCCCCGGATGCACCGGGTCCTGGGTGATCATGGGCACGCCATCCATGGTGTACGGCAGGGTGATGCCGTGCCAGTGGATGGTGTGCATCTCTTCGGTGCGGTTGGTGAAGTTGACCTTGACCCAGTCACCCTCGGTGACATGGAACTCCGGTCCTGGCACCTGGCCGTTAAAGGCGAACATATGCACCTTCACCCCAGGCAGGATTTCATGCTGCGTGATGCGGATGTCGATGTCGAAGACCTTGTAGTCAACCTCGTGGTCGGCGGGCGAACCCGGCGGTTCGATGAGGCCGCCCATCATGTGGCCGCTATGGTCCTTCATGAACATCATCGAGCCGTAGCCGTTCATGGAATGACCCATGGCGGCGTGGTCCATGTTCATGGTTTGGGCGCGGGCACCAAGGGCGGTGCCAGCGGCGACGACACCGCCGGTCGCCGCAAGGGCGTTGCGCAGGAATCCGCGCCGTGAGCGCGAGACCTTTTCGCTATCTTCAGTGCCCGCGGGATCACGATCCACGGGCAAGTCTTTTTTCCCGGACATGAATAGTCCTCCAGTCAGAGAGTTTCAGAACGTACGCCGCACTTCCGGCGCACGGCACGGAAGTTCAGCGATGGAGATCTGGATTGGGGCTAGACGATGTCGCGGGGCGGGCGCTCGTGCCGAAAACGGGACTCGCTTGGAGGAAAGGGGGTATTGGACCTGTTGTATGCGACGGAAATCGATGCGACGGAAGGTGGAATAGTGGAAATCAGACTGACGAAGCCGGAACAGCCGGCGCCGCACTCAACTGCGCAATCCGTATGTTGCTGGCACTGCTGCGAATCACAATCCGGACAGTGCGGTGCCTCGGCCACGGCGTGTTTTGCCGGGTGAGATACATGCGCAGGCTGCGCCGGGGACCCGTGCGTGTGCGACACGGCGGCCATAGCACCGTGGACCGGTGCGAGGACCAGTGCTGCGATCAGCAACAATGCGATTCTTCGGCTAGCAGACAGATTCATAAACAGATTCTAACGGGTGGGCGGGGCCGACTGCCAGAAAGACCTGTGGACACCGCTTTTTTCTCCGACCCCGGGAATACGCCGGGAGTTCCCTCAACCAGCGTCTTCGGTCAAGCGGCGCAAGGCCTCCTGATATTTTTCCGCCGTGCGTTGCACGACTTCGGGCGGCAGTTCCGGGCCGGGCGGTGTCTTGTCCCAATCGAGGGTCTCGAGATAATCGCGCACGTACTGCTTGTCGAAACTGGGGGGACTGGAACCTGGTTCATACTGATCGGCAGGCCAGAAGCGGGACGAGTCCGGCGTCAGCGCCTCATCGATCAGAATCAGTTTGCCGTCCGCATCCGCGCCGAATTCAAACTTGGTGTCGGCGATGATGATGCCGCGCTTCAGGGCATAGGCAGCCGCCTCCGTGTACAGCTTCAGACTCACGTCGCGCACCTGTTCCGCCAGTTCGCGCCCGAGCAATTCCACGGTGCGATCGAAATCGATGTTCTCGTCATGCTCGCCTACCGCAGCCTTGGTGGAGGGGGTATACAACGGCTCGGGCAGCTTGTCGGCCATACGCAGACCTGCCGGCAGCGGAATGCCGCACACGGCGCCTGACTTCTGATAGTCCTTCCACCCCGAGCCAATCAAATAGCCGCGCACGATGGCTTCCACAGGCAGGGCCTTGAGCCGCTGGACCACGATCGCGCGCCCTTCAACCTGGGCCCGTTCGGCCGGGTCCGGCAGCACCTGTTCCAGGGGAATGTCGGCGAGATGATTGGGAACCGTATCGCGGAAGAAGTCGAACCAGAAATTGGAGGTCGCCGTGAGCACGGCCCCTTTCCCCGGAATGGGCGTGGGCAGCACAACGTCGAACGCAGACAAACGGTCGGTGGTCACGATCAACATGAAGTCGTCGTCGATACCGTAGATATCGCGAACCTTGCCGCGATGGACAAGTTCCAGACTCTGAATCTCCGAATCGAACAGGATCTCTGGTACCGCGTTCATTTTGCCCCCGATTGATTTTCCGGCTCGTGCGGGCGCAAAGCATACCCAGCAGGACGAGGGCCGTCGAGCCGTGCGCACGGGCCAGCCATGGACGCGCAACGGCAACCCGGGTACCGGAAGGGCCGATAAGCTGCTGATTTTTCCCGACCGGCGCCGTGGCCGGTTTCCCGCTGCCGACTAGTATTTCCCCTACGGGTATCTGGAGATCGACGCAGTTGAGCAACAAATACGGGGGAAATCACAACAAGACACCGGCCCTTCGGGCCATGGTGCGGTACAACGGTTCCGGGTTCCATCTTCACCGCATCCAGGAGATAGGCCTGGACGGTGCCTTCATCGAATTCGGAAATATCCGGGTCCTGCGCCGCGACGCCACGGTACAGCTGGTGTTCGTGCACCAGCACCGGGGCCGCAGCGAGACCCACCTGTTGAAGGGCCATGTACGGGATATCGCCGCCAATGGCGCCCGCATCGAGTTTTCGGACCTGGATGTCCCCGCGCAGGAAGCCCTGAGTCACCTGCACAATCCACAAAGCCAACGATCCTGACGCGGGTCCGAACCGCCCGGGCCTCAGCTTCCGAGCGTAAGAAAATACGGGACCCAGGCCACCAGCAGTCCCGCCAACAAGAGCAGATCCACCAACAGATTGTTCAGGTGTCGTTTGCGCCGCGCGGCATCATCGCTATCGGCACGGAACACCAGGTTCATCAATACGTCGAGCAGCGTCCCAAAAAACAGGATCGGGACGATGGCCGGTACGACCAGGGTTGTGAGGATCTTCCAGCCGGTATAGGCGATCTCACCGCCCGAAAACGGTGCAACGGCGATGAATGCCAGGTCCACTGCCTGGAGGACCAATCGCAACACGCCCGCCTGTCTGAAGTATCCAAACACGAAGAAATCTCCGCCTAGAAACCGCCGAATGTCCGGCGAACCTTGGGTGCATTGGCCTCATCGTCGTCGATGCGGGCGGACAGGGTCCGCAAGCCACGGTGATCGGGCAGCACCAGAAGACCCTCCTTCACCAGTCGTCTCGCATGATCCCAGTGCCTTGCGGCCCGCTGGTCGTCAGCCAGGACCTGGTACCCACTGGCAATCTTCTCCGGGAGTTGTCTCACGGATGGGTCGTTGGGGGCAAGCCGATGCGCTGACTGATAGGCATCATAGGCCCGCTTCACACGCGCCTCCGTCAACCGTATAGGATCCAGATAGGCATTGACGTCATGCACATATCCCCCGATCTTGGCCTGGCGCTCGGCAGCAACCTTTTCCTGTCGTTGGCGGGCTTCCGTCGCGCGACGCTCTTGCTCCGCCCGGGCGGCTTGCTGCTTCCGGGCCGCCTCCCGACTCGCGCTGATTTTCTTCTGCGCGGCCGCCAGTTCTCCTTCCGCCACGGCGAGCTCGGGATTCTGCTGGTCTACCTGGCGGGACCGAGCCAGATCGGCCGCTGCCGCATCCAGTTGCGACTTCTTGATCCTGGCTCGCGCGCTTGCGATGAAGACATCACCGATAGCCCGCATGCCAGAAAGGGCATCCGGATTGGCAGCGTCCAGGGACAACACTGCCCGATACTTGTCATAGGCATTCCTGTTTTCCGGCTTCATGTAGCGTTCTGCCGCCAGGTCCTTCCGGGCCGCGGACAGGAGTGATGCGATTCGTTCCGGCTTGCTCGCTGTATGGGTCGCCGCTACCACCGGCTTTTCGTCTTGCGGAATCGCAAGACCCGGAATCTTTCCGTTCGTGTACAGCCACGCGCCTCCGGCGAGACCGGCAACCAGTAGCAGCCCGAACAGGATCATCGGCGCCCTGGATTTCTTCTCCCCGGCACCGGTCTCGAGGAGTTCGGTCCTGGCATCGACGGATTCGGCTGAAATGACGGTTGCGGCGATGGTGGCACTGCCCTGTTCCTCCCCTTCCAGTTCCATGATTTCCAGCGCACGGACAACATCCGCACCGGTCTGCCAGCGGTCGTCCGGTTTCTTCGCCAACATCCGCGCTACGAACGGCTGGTATGGCCTGACCTGCCTTGGCAGTTCGGGAATGGGATCACGAATATGCTTGATGCCGATTGAAAGTGCCGAATCCCCTTCGAACGGAACCTTGCCCGCGAGCATTTGATAAAAAACAATGCCAAGGCTGTACAGATCCGAGCGCCCATCCACCGGCTTTCCCTGGGCCTGCTCGGGACTCATGTAGTGCGGTGTACCAACGATGGATCCCGTCGCCGTCAGGTGGGTGCCGCCATCGGAAGCCCGGGCGATACCAAAGTCAGAAAGCACGGCCGCACCGGTTTGGCTGAACAGGATGTTCTCCGGCTTGATGTCGCGGTGGACGAATCCCTTCTTGTGGGCAAAATCCAGCGCCCCCGCGATCTCCCTTATGATCCTCAAGGAATCCTTGATGGGAAGGCCCTTGCGGAGCCGTTCCTTCAAATCGCCGCCGGGAAGATACTCCATGGCCAGATAGTACATTCCGTTAGCCACGCCGACGTCGTACACGGAAACGATATTCGGATGGGATAGTTTCGCCGAGATCCGGGCCTCACGCAGGAATCGCTCCGAGAACGAATCATCGACATGCAGGGCCGGGAGCATGACCTTGATGGCCACTTCCCGGTCCATGGATTCCTGCAGCGCCAGGTAGACCTGGGCCATACCGCCGCGCCCGAGCGCGCGCAACATACGAAAACCGGGAATTTCGGGCAGTTCCGTCTTGTCTTTGGTGCTTGTCATGCTCAGCTTTCGATTGCCCGGAATCCTGTCTTTTCTTGAGGATGCGATAAGGTCTTCAAATTATAGGTGCTGGAAACTGCACAAATCCAGCGACCGGCCGCCGAAACCCTGGGCTTTGCCCGCGCGCGGAACGCAAACCGGGAGGCCGGCGGAAACCGCGAATTCGCGTCCTGCCCCGGGGCACGACCTCGCTGGATTGGTGCGGGCGATAGGCTATATTTGGACGACATAAGCCAAGAAAATAGGAAAGGTATTAACATGCGCGCTCCCCTGAACCGCGTTCTTGCCGTTTCACTGGTGGCCGGATGCCTGCTTTCCACGCCGGCACTGGCCAGCGACTGGACGATCGTACCCAGTGTCGGTTACGGAATGACCAACCTGAAATTCAATCGATCGACGGCGACCCAGGACCAAAGCAGTTTCAATATGCTGGATCTCGGCCTCACCGCGGCCAGGAAGCGGTTCTACCTGCGCATCAACACCGAGCTGCCCCTGACTGCCGACTATATCTACGGGTCCTCATTCATCCGGCAGGTCAAGCGCGAGGATCTCGGGCTGGTCGCGGGCTACTCCCTGTTCAATTCCCTGTCGGTCTTCACGGGAATCTCCTACGGCAAAACCTCGATTATTGACACGCAGAACACGTCCCCCACCGCAGTGCTTACCCAATACATCGACAGTGGACCCTTCCTGGGCACCAACTACCGGAAGGACATAGGAAAAAAGAGTTCGATCAGTCTCAATGTCGCTTTCGCGCTGATGGGCAGTAGCCTGCTGGTCAAGGACAACGCGGGAACCGTTCCAATCAATGACACCGGTACGACCAGTGGCTTCAGCTTCGGCGTGAGCTGGAACAGCCGGATCCACGACAAGGGCAACTACTTTATATCCCTCAGGCTGAAAGACTACAGGTCGGAATTGAATACCCTGTCGGTACGGAAAGACATCAGCGTTCTTTCGTTTGGTTTCGTGTTCCCGATGTAGGCACGCACCCCGCGACCCTGTCAAAGGCATGCATAGCGGATAATATTTTCGTTGTCCGAACCTGGCTTTTCGCCAAGCCCAATCGCTCCCACCCCAACCAGAGGCAGCTCTTCGCGCTTGATGTAGATCTCACTTTGCTGTTCGATGGTGATATAGGTGCCATTGGTACTTTGATCGATCAGCACGAATTTCCCGCGGCGGTACTCGATGCGCGCGTGGACTCGGGAAGAGAAGTTTGACTCCACGATCAAATCGCAGCGCGGATCGCGGCCAATCAGGAAGTCAGGTCCGTTTGCCTTGATGGCAAAGTCCTTGCCCCTGTAACCAAGGCTCAACAAGGTCGCACCATCGACTGTACCCGTAATGGCGGTGTGCATTTCGGTCGCGGAATCAGGGCGCCAGAGCACTTCATAGATGGTCACCTCGCCTTCCTTGCCCTTTACCCGGGTCTTGTCGAACTTCCGGGTCAGCGCGACGTGCTCCGGGGAAAGATTGATGATCGTTTCTTCGGTCGTGATAATCTGCTTGCCCTTCGCAATCGACGTAACCAGGGCTGCAACGTTCACCGCATCGCCAAAAATATCCCCGTCCTTTTCGATCGCGAGGCCATAGTGCAGGCCGATCCGGACGGATGGCATGCTTTCCGGTTCCTGATGACTCTCAAGACGTTCGTGGATTGCACAGGCCGCCTCAACGGCGCGATCCTCATTGGCAAACCGGCTCATCACCTCATCACCGATAGTCTTGATGATTGCTCCGTCGCAGGTCCGAATCACGTCCGAAACGGTTTCAAGGCATCGCTCGATCAGGGATTGTGCGGCCTGGTCTCCCAGCGACTCGTACAGGCGGGTACTGCCCTCCACGTCGACGAACATCACGGCGGTCTTTTCGTACTGATCCATTTCCTTCCTTTCCTGCCCCTATCGGACGCATTCCTTGCAGTACGTGTTGATTGCCCGAGTATCAGAAAGCCGCCACCGTTCCGTGGCCGCCGTTGCTTCCCCGTTCTTGCAGATCACGTTCCAACGCTTCACTCAACTGGTCCAGGGCTGAGGTGGTAATGATGCCGCCCTGTGCATGATACAGGCGCAATCGGCACGAAACCGGCCGGTCGATTCCCTCCCGTGCCGCCGCTTCGAAATCGCTCCAGGCGAGCACAGGCAGGTCCTGGCGCGTGCCGTCAACGACCACCCACAGGCGTTGGTCAAGGACAATCTCCAGTCCACGCAGTCGGGGCAGATTGTAGCGCAAGGGGGAACCGATACGACCCAGCGCGATGTGAATTCGGTTGTAATGCGCGGCATCCACCATGGTAGACATGGATTCGTACACCGGCATATCGTCCACACGCGTTCTCATATGGTTCAGGGTTTTCCGCAGGATACCGCTACTATTGAAAGCATGGCTCGCCCGGGGTCCCGAAGCAAGCCCACCTTCGTCAATCAGTGTGTCCCAGCGCGGCAGCGAGGAAGCGCGAAAATGCCCGGAGCCCCTAATCCGAAGAAAAGACCCTGGCGTTGTGCATTTCCAGTCTTGGCCCGAAGCGACCGTAGCGAATCCGCGAGACACCGGCATTGCGGACCTGAATCCGGTACATGGCTTGCGGTCCCGCGCCGACAATCGCGGCTACAATCGCGCGCATGACACCGGCATGGGAAACGACGAGAATGCGCTCTCCCGCGCAGCGCCGCACGATTTCCTCAAGGGCCCGCGTCACGCGACCCACGAACTCCTCCAGTGGCTCGGCTCCGGTGGGCCGACAATGGACCGGGTCGCGATAGAAAGAATCATAGGCGTTGGGATCCGAGGACGCGATTTCATCTGGCGTATGTCCCTCCCACGTACCGAACCCGACTTCACGCAGGTCGCTCTCGACCGCCACCGGAAAACGACGAAGGCCACCCAGCTCCTCGGCGAACTCCCGACACCGCAACAAGGGCGAGCTGACAATCCGGTCCCACTCATTGTAATCGCCGACGGCATTGCGCATCTGCGCCCAGCCCTTTTCGGACAGTGGATCATCGATGGAATGGCCACGGTAGCGGCGACCGCCCACCGGCTCCCCGTGGCGAATGAGGTCAATCACTGTTTCCATGGCGTGCCTGTAGCGACTGAGGGACTTCGACTTGCGTCAGGACGTGAGACTCGCGAACAGCACCGGAAGTTTCTCCGGCAAGCGCTGGACATGATCGATGATGGTGTAGTTGTTCGCGCCAAAGATGCGTCTCACGTAGTTGTCGGCATTCGGGTCCAGGGTCAGGCAGTAGGTGAGGACGCCCCGGGTATACAGTTCTTCCACAGCCTTGCGTGTATCGAAGCGAAGATGCTGCGGATCCCGTTCGTCAATGTCCGCCGGTTCGCCATCGGTCACCAGCAACAGGAGCTTGCGCCGCTCCGGTTGGCGCAATAGCTGATCGGCGGCATGGCGCATGGCCGCGCCCATGCGCGTGGAAAGACCGCCGCGCATTCCGGCGAGCCGGGCCTTGGCGTCGTCGTCGAAGCGTTGGTTGAAATCCTTGAAACGGAAGTACTGGACGTCGTGGCGGCCGTCGGAAGCGAAGCCGTGAATGGCAAACGGATCGCCGATGCCATTGATGGCCGTCGCCACCAGGGTCGCCGCCTCCCGTGTCAACTGAAGCACGGTTTTGTCCGATCCCTCCACTGTCTCGTTGGTGGATTCCGACAGATCCAGCAGGATCAGTACTGCCAGATCGCGCGACTTGATTACATTGCGCATGGTGATGCGCGGATTGGGTTGCTCGCCCATGCGGATGGATACCATGGCGTCCACGGCCGCGTTGATATCGATTTCGTCCCCGTCTTCCATGTTGCGCACCCGCTGCACGCCTTCCGGGGTCAGCATATCGATGATCTGCTTGATGCGGAACGTGACCGGTTTGTATTCGGTCAGGATCGCCTCGATCTCGTCCGGATCGTGTTTTGCCGGCCGCCGCTCGTAGACGGTCGTCCAGTCGGGGCGATGTAGTTGCACCTGGTAATCCCATTCCTGATAGTGGAATGGATCGGAGATCGGCTCCTTGCCCTCCAGTTCATTGATCGTGCAACCTTCCTGATCGAGGTAGAACGGGGTCTCCAGCCGCCAGATTTCCTGCGCGTCGTCGCCTGCTAGTTCGCAGTCCAGCTCGTTGACCATCTCCATGACCGAGACCGTCTTGCGTACCTGGCGCTGGCTGGCCGGGATGTATTCCACACCCTCTTCCCAGGCAAGCTCCTCGAATTCCCAGACAAAGCGATTGTCGTCGCGATAGGGAATACGAATGGATTCCAGAATCCGCAGGCTGGGAACATCGCGACGCTCGGCGAAAATATTGAATAGCTCGATACCAATGTGCCAGGAGAAGTTGTTGTCGTCCTGATTGGCGACGATGTTCGCATGAAACTTCTGCGCGAGGGTATCCAGTTCCGCGTCGCCGGTCGCGTAGCCGGGATCCAGAAGCGCCCGTGCGTACTTCTCCAGCAGACCCATGGTGGGATGCTTCGACTCTGCTTCGCGCGGCAACTCATGGATGCTCTTCCACAGCTTGCCCAGGCCCGGGAATTCCTGTGCCGCCTTGTATTCGACCAGGCCGATGAAGAACATCTGCGCCGGACTCAGGGCCTCGGCGGAGATGCGACTGCGCGTGTACTGAATGTGTGCCGCCAGATGTCCGGTCATGGCACGATACAATTCGAGGCCCTTGACCGGACCCAGATCGTCGAGCGCATCCGGAAGATGCAGCACGTGATGGTCGATATAGGGCCGGAAACCCTCATAGTCGGCGGCTGCCGGACGCAGGAAAAAGTCCCGGCCCCAGAGGGCACGAAGATAGAAATTCAGCTTGCGCTGGTTGTCGATGAACAGTGTTCCGCGCCGTTCCTTCTGCAGCACCGCGCGCGAGTCCTGGGTCTCGAGGTTGAAATACTTGACCAGATTGTTGAGGTCGCGGCGATAGGCCTCTGCCCCGAAGTTGGCCCAGCGCTTCAGGCCGCTGAGAGTCAGCTTGGAAAGCAGCTCATCGATATGCGTCAACATGGGACGCAGGCCGCGGGAGGCCCGGGCCGACAGCTGATGGATGAGGGTGAGATAGCCGCGCAACAACTCCGGATCGCCGAGACGGCGAGCGGCCGTTGGCAGGCTCGAGAACATCAGGGAAATGACTTCACCGGAGGTCATGGACGACAGCTTGAGTGCCGCGTTCAGGCAGTCACGAATGACGTCCTCGCCGCATTCCTTCACCACCAGTGGCATTTCCTGAAGGTAGGAAACCACCAAATCCGGGCCGCGGCCGAGATTGCACAGGCCCTTGCCGCCCTCGAGATAGTCCTGGAGCCCTGCGGGAGACATGATGCGTGCCGCCTCATGGAAGGTGCCTTCCACGACTTTCTGCACCTCCGGGTCGGCGTCCTTCAGACAATCCCTGTAGTTTTCAAAATCTACGGTCATTTCTAGCCGAAGAAGGTCTGGACCGCGGCATTCAGGGTGTCGCGCATATCCGGATCGTCCGTCAAAGGCGTGACCATGGTCATGCTGCAGGCGACCTCCGGTTCGATGCCCTTGCTGATGAGCTGGCCGGCGTATACCAGAAGACGCGTGGAAATACCTTCGTCCAGGCCGTGACCCTTGAGGTTGCGGGCCCGGTGGGCGATCTGTACCAGCTTGCCAGCGGTTTCGGAATCAACTCCACCTTCGCGAGCAACGATTTCCGCTTCCAGTTCCGCTTCCGGATACTCGAAATCCAGTGCACCGAAACGTTGCTTGGTGGACTGTTTCAGATCCTTCATTAGGCTCTGGTAACCCGGGTTGTACGAGATTACGAGCTGGAAATCCTCGTGCGCCTGAATCAACTCACCCTTCTTGTCCAGGGGCAGATTCCGGCGATGGTCGGTCAGCGGGTGGATCACCACGGTCGTATCCTGACGCGCCTCGACGACCTCATCGAGGTAACAGATCGCGCCGATGCGCGCGGCCGTGGTCAAGGGGCCGTCCTGCCACTTGGTCCCTTCCTTATCGAGCAGGAATCGGCCTACCAGATCGGATGCGGTCATGTCCTCGTTACAGGCCACCGTGATCAGTGGACGCTTGAGCTTCCATGCCATGTACTCGACAAAGCGTGACTTGCCGCAGCCGGTGGGTCCCTTGAGCATCATCGGCATGCGGGCGTTGTAGGCCGCTTCGTACAGCTCGATCTCGTTGGCTACTTCGCGATAGTACGGCTCTTCCTTGACGATGTACTGCTGGGTATCCGCTTTACTCATATCTGATTCTCCTGAATCGATCTTGCGATCGCTCCGGCGTAAAAAAAGAAGCCCCTGTCCGGCAAACCGGTCAGGGGCTCTGCTACTGCTGTTTACCCTGAACCTGGCTTAGACCGCTTTGCCGCGGTAGATCACCATGGCCGCACCCTGCGACTGGGCGTAGTTGTCGTAGCCCACCAGGCGCACATGGTTGTTCGGATGGGCCTTGTGACAGGCATCCGCCTCGGCCAGGATCTTGTCCACGTCGGTTTCGCCGAACATGGGCAGCTTCCACATGTACCAGTAATGGCTGAAGGCATTTTCCGGCTCGGTGTGCTCGATGGCCGGGTTCCAGCCCTTGCTCACGATGTATTCCACCTGCTTGTGGATCTTGTCCTTGTCCATCTCCGGCAAGTAGGAGAAGGTCTCGAACTTGCGGCTATCGACATCACTCAGGCTCGATTTGTAGTCCTGCATTTCTGCCATGATTGTTTCCTCAACTCGTTAAAGGGTTCGAATTCGGTTCAACTTTGCCCGGATCTGCCCTTACTTATGGGCGACGTCCAGCTTGTCGACGGTGTCGAACTCGAACTTGATTTCCTTCCAGGTCTCCATCGCCATCTTGAGCTCGGGGCTGCTCTTGGCGGCCTCGGTAAGGATCTCCTTGCCTTCCTTCTCAAGCGCGCGACCCTCGTTGCGTGCTTCCACGCAGGCTTCCAGGGCGACGCGGTTGGCGGCGGCACCGGCGGCATTGCCCCAGGGATGACCCAGGGTACCGCCACCGAACTGCAGCACCGAGTTGTCACCGAAGATGGTGACCAGTGCCGGCATGTGCCAGACATGGATACCGCCGGAGGCGACAGCGAAGGCGCCGGGCATAGAGCCCCAGTCCTGGTCGAAGAAGATACCGCGGCTGCGGTCTTCCTTGACGTAGGGTTCGCGCAACAGGTCGATCCAGCCCAGAGTGGACTCGCGATCGCCTTCCAGCTTGCCGACCACGGTGCCGGTGTGCAGGTGATCGCCGCCGGACAGGCGCAGGATCTTGGTCAGCACGCGGAAGTGGATACCGTGGTGCGGGTTGCGATCGAGCACGGCGTGCATGGCGCGGTGAATGTGCAGCAGCATGCCGTTGTCACGGCACCATTGGGCCAGACCGGTGTTGGCGCAGAAACCGCCGGTGATGTAGTCGTGCATGATGATGGGTGCGCCCAGCTCTTTGGCGTACTCGGCACGTTTGAACATTTCGTCCGGGGTCGGCGCGGTGACGTTCAGGTAGTGACCCTTGCGCTCGCCGGTCTCCTGCTCGGCCTTGTGGATGGCTTCCATGACGAAATCGAAACGGTGATTCCAGCGCATAAAGGGCTGGCTGTTGACGTTCTCGTCGTCCTTGGTGAAGTCCAGACCACCACGCAGACCTTCGTAGCAGGCGCGGCCATAGTTCTTGGCCGACAGACCCAGCTTGGGCTTGATGGTGCAACCCAGCAGCGGACGGCCGTACTTGTTCATTTTGTCGCGTTCGACCTGGATACCGTTCGGTGGCCCATTGCAGGTCATCACATAAGCAATGGGAAAGCGCACGTCTTCCAGGCGCAGGGCGCGCACGGCCTTGAAGCCGAATACATTACCCACGAGGGAAGTGAACACGTTCACCACGGAACCCTCTTCAAACAGATCGATCGGGTAGGCAATGAAGGCATAGAAGCAGGTGTCATCGCCCGGTACGTCCTCGATGGCGTAGGCGCGACCCTTGTAATAGTCCAGGTCAGTCAGCAGATCGGTCCACACGGTGGTCCAGGTACCGGTGGAGCTTTCCGCGGCCACGGCGGCGGCAGCTTCTTCACGCGGCACACCTTCCTGCGGCGTGATTTTGAACACGGCCAGGAGATCGGTCTCGTTCGGCGTGTAGTCGGGCATCCAGTACGTTTCGCGGTACTCTTTTACGCCCGCGCTGTAGCTCTTAACTGCCATGGCAGTCCTCCTGTTGATTGGCAAAAAAACGATCCTGCCCCAGGCCGCGGTTCATTTCGTTGATCCCGGCCAAGGGTCGCCACAAAATACCCCGGCGAATGGACGGTGAATTATAGGGACCGGAACCATAAAGTAAATTCAATATTAATAATCAGTTTCATAAGTATTTACTTATGATATAGTTGGTCCGTGAAAAATCTTACCCTTCGCCAGTTACGCGTATTTGACGCCGTCGCCCGCCACCTGAGCTACACCAGGGCGGCCCAGGAGCTGTTCCTCAGCCAACCGGCAGTTTCCATGCAAATCAAGCAGTTGGAAGAAAATGTAGGCCTGCCCTTGTTTGAGCAGCTGGGAAGGCGCGTGTACCTGACCGAGGCTGGGCGGGAGCTGTTCGCCTACAGCCACTCCATTGCCCAGCAGCTGGACGAGGCGGAGGCGGTAATGGAGGAACTCAAGGGCGTGCGACGGGGAAAGCTCAAGGTATCCGTGGCGAGCACGGCCAACTACTTCGCCACGCGCCTGCTGGCCGCCTTCGCCAAGGAGCATGAGGGCGTGACCGTCAGCCTGGACGTGACCAACCGCCGCGGCCTGCTCAACCAACTGGCAGCAAACGAGACCGATCTCGTGATCATGGGTCGCCCGCCGGCGGACCTGAACCTGGTCACGGAGGCGTTCATGGACAATCCCCTGGTGGTGATCGCCCCCGCCGGCCACCCCCTGGTCGGCCGCAAGGACATTCCCGTTTCGCGCCTGCAGGAAGAGACCTTCGTGGTCCGCGAGCG
>JARRJV010000015.1:17869-45531 GCA_037388825.1 Acidiferrobacteraceae bacterium
GAACGGTTTTTCCACGAACTGGGCATCGAACTGACCACCGGCATGGAAATGACCAGCAACGAGGCCATCAAACAGGCGGTGGAGGCAGGCCTGGGTCTCGGGATCGTTTCCATCCACACCCTGGAACTGGAACTGCAGAGCGGTCGGCTCGCGATACTGGATGCCCAGCACTTCCCGATCATGCGCCACTGGTATGTGGTCCACCGAAAGGGCAAGCGGCTCTCCGCCGCGGCCGAGACATTCAAGCGCTTCCTGCTTGTTCAGACTGCGGATCAAGCGGGTCAGGTTCGGGCTGTCGTGCCCGCGCGCCGGTCCGCATCGTGAATTCAGGCTTGAGAAAGGACCACCAATAAGAAAAGGGCGGGAAGCCCGCCCTTTTCCATCAACTCACCCGTAGGTCGGCTTACTTGACCTTGGGCTCCAGTTCGCCGCTCTGGTAACGACCAACCATGGCTTCGAGGGACATTGCCTTGATCTTGCTGGCGTTGCCCGCGGTCCCGAAGGCTTCGTAACGCGCCTTACAAATATCGCGCATGGCATTGGTCGAAGCGATCAGCCACTTGCGCGGATCGAACTCCTTCTTGTTCTCCGCGAGGAACTTGCGAACCGCACCGGTACTGGCCATGCGCAGATCGGTATCGATGTTGACCTTGCGCACGCCGTTCTTGATGCCCTCGGCGATCTCTTCCACCGGCACGCCATAGGTCTCGCCCATGTCACCGCCAAACTCATTGATGATCTTGAGCCATTCCTGCGGAACCGAGCTGGAGCCGTGCATCACCAGATGGGTGTTGGGGATGCGCGCATGGATCTCCTTGATGCGGTCGATGGCCAGAATGTCTCCTGTCGGTGGACGGGTGAACTTGTACGCACCGTGACTGGTGCCGATGGCAATAGCCAGGGCGTCCACGCCGGTCTTCTTCACGAAGTCTGCGGCCTGCTCCGGATCGGTCAGGAGTTGAGACTCATCCAGTTTGCCCTCGGCGCCGGAACCGTCTTCCTCGCCCGCCATACCGGTCTCGAGCGAACCGAGACAGCCAAGCTCGCCTTCCACGGATACGCCGCAGGCGTGGGCCATATCGACCACGGTCTTGGTCACGTCCACGTTGTACTCGTAGCTGGACGGGGTCTTCATGTCTTCCATCAGCGACCCGTCCATCATGACAGAGGAAAAGCCGAGCTGGATGGAACGCTGGCACACGGCCGGGCTGGCACCGTGATCCTGATGCATGACCACCGGGATGTGCGGCCATTCCTCGATCGCCGCCAGAATCAGGTGGCGCAGGAACGGGGCGCCGGCGTACTTGCGGGCACCGGCAGAGGCCTGCACGATCACCGGGCTGTCGGTTTCATCCGCGGCCTCCATGATGGCGCGCATCTGTTCCATGTTGTTGACGTTGAACGCCGGCACGCCATAAGCGTATTCGGCGGCGTGGTCCAGCAGTTGGCGCAGCGAGATAAGAGCCATTGCGTCCTCCTAATTTAGCTAAATTGGATGTTCGTTCCGAAAATTTGCGAAAGAATATAAATCAAACAAAGGTAAAGAAAAATCGACTAGTCCGGGATCAACTCACCAACCCGGACGATCTTCATGGTATTGGTGCCGCCCGGTTTGGCCAGCGGTTCACCAATAGTCAGAATCACGATATCGCCGTCGCGCACAGCCGACCGGCGACGCAGTTCGTCCACGGCTTCATTCAGCACTTCCTCCGGATTGTCCGAGGGATTCACGAAATTGACCGGATAGACGCCGCGATACAGGGTCACCTTGCGCCGGGTCGACACATGGGGCGTCATGGCGTAAATGGGCACGCCGGAACTGATGCGCGACATCCACAGCGCGGTCGAACCCGATTCCGTCAGCGATGCAATTGCACGAACCGGCAAATGGTTGGCCGAATACATGCTGGCCATTGCGATGGCCTCGTCGATACGACCGAACTTGATATCCAGTCGATGCTCCGAGCGTGTCACCTCACGGGTCTGCTCCGCGACCTTGCACACACGATCCATGGCCGATACCGCGGCGATAGGATGCTTGCCAGCGGCGGTTTCGGCGGAAAGCATGACCGCGTCGGTGCCATCGATGACGGCATTGGCCACGTCCGAGACTTCGGCACGCGTCGGAATCGCGTTCTCGATCATGGATTCCATCATCTGCGTCGCCGTGATCACGACACGATTCATGTCGCGCGCGATCTTGATCAGGCGTTTCTGGATCGGCGGTAGCGCGGCGTCCCCCAACTCAACCCCGAGGTCACCACGGGCGACCATGATTACGTCGGCGACGCGAACAATTTCCTCGAAATTGTCCACCGCCTCCGCCCTTTCGATCTTGGCGACGATGCCGCCATGGCCACCGGCCGCGCGAAGAAGTTCACGCGCCTCATTGATATCGTCCGCGCTGCGGCAAAAGGAAACCGCGACGTAGTCCGCCTCGATGTCCGCGGCGGTTTTTATGTCTTCCTTGTCCTTGTCGGTAAGCGCGCTCGCCGACAGCCCGCCGCCCTGGCGGTTAATTCCCTTGTTGTCGGACAACTCACCGCCAACGGTGACCCGGCAGATGACCTGGGGACCTTCAACCTGTTCAACCCAGAGAACAATTCGTCCATCGTCCAGCAGCAGGGTGTTGCCCCGATCCACATCCTGGGCCAGCGGGGCATAGGTCACTCCCACCCGCTCAGATGTGCCGTCGTCCAGGGAATACGATGCGTCCAGGACAAAGGTGTCGCCTTCTTTCAGGCTTACCTTGCCCTTCTTGAACTTGCCGACACGTATCTTGGGGCCCTGCAGATCGGCCATCACGCCGATCTGGCGCCCGTGCGCCGCGGCACGCTCGCGCGCCGCATCCGCCCTTTGTCGATGCATATCCGAAGTTCCATGGGAGAAATTCAGCCGCACGACATCCACCGATGCCTCGATCAGCTTGTCCAGCACCTTGGGGTCATCGGTCGCGGGACCGAGAGTGGCAACAATTTTGGTTCTGCGCAGCATATTCTTGTCGTGAATGAAGTGCGGCAGCCATTGGCCGCCGCAACTCTACTATCCCGCCCGTTCTTCCAGCATTGCCACCGCAGGCAACTTCTTCCCTTCGAGAAACTCGAGGAAGGCGCCGCCACCAGTGGAAATATAGGAGACCTTGTCGGCGATTCCGTACTTGTCGACCGCGGCCAGGGTGTCCCCACCACCGGCGATCGAGAACGCACTGCTCTCGGCGATCGCCAGCCCCAGGGTCTTCGTGCCTTCGCCGAACTGGTCGAATTCAAATACTCCAACCGGTCCGTTCCAGACGATGGTTCCGGCCTTTTTCAGAATCTCGGCGTACATCTTCGCGGTTTCCGGACCGACATCGAAGATCATGTCGTCGTCGGTAACTTCCTCCACCTTCTTGGTTTCGGCCGCTGCATTCTCGGAAAACTCCTTGCCGCAGACCACATCCACCGGCACCGGAATCTCGCCGCCCTTGGCCCTGGCCGCTTCCATCAGGCGCTTCGCCTCGTCTACCAGATCGGCCTCGTACAGCGACTTGCCGACATTGAAACCCGCGGCCGCGATGAAGGTGTTGGCGATGCCGCCGCCGACGATCAACTGATCAACCACCTTGGACAGGGAATCCAGTACCGTAAGCTTGGTCGACACCTTGGAGCCACCGACGATGGCCACCATCGGGCGCGCCGGGCTGTCCAGGGCCTTGCCCAGGGCGTCAAGCTCCGCCGCCAACAGCGGACCGGCACAGGCCACAGGTGCATACTTGGCCACCCCATGGGTGGACGCCTGGGCGCGATGGGCGGTCCCGAAGGCGTCCATCACGTATATGTCGCACAGGGCGGCCATCCGTTTCGAAAGCTCGTCGTCGTCCTTCTTTTCACCCTTGTTGAAGCGCACGTTCTCGCACAGAACGACGTCGCCATCTTTCATTTCTCCGACGCCATCCAGCCAGTCGCGCACCAGGCTGACTTTCTGGCCAAGCAGACTGGAAAGGCGCTCGGCGACCGGGCGCAGGGAAAACTGTTCGTCGTACTCGCCTTCGGTCGGGCGACCCAGGTGAGACATGATCATGACCTTGGCCCCGGCCTTCACACATTGCTCGATGGTCGGAAGGCTGGCGCGAATCCGCTTGTCGCTGGAGACCTGGCCATCCTTGATCGGAACGTTCAGGTCCTGCCGAATCAACACGCGCTTCCCGGCCAGATCAAGATCGGACATCTTGATGACAGACATGGCGTAATCTCTCTTAACTCTTATTAGGTTACAAACCTGCGTCGACTGGACCACGTGAACCGGGTCGATCCGACGACAGGAATGTCCCCACCGCTTCCGCGGCGGGGATCCTGTGTTGGATGTCGGGTCGGCTACTTCGCGACGTGCTGCAGGAAGCGCAGCATATTGCAGGTGTAGCCGTACTCATT
This sequence comes from Acidiferrobacteraceae bacterium, assembly GCA_037388825.1. NCBI lineage: Bacteria > Pseudomonadati > Pseudomonadota > Gammaproteobacteria > Acidiferrobacterales > Acidiferrobacteraceae > Acidiferrobacteraceae bacterium. The sequence goes on from JARRJV010000015.1 coordinate 22,279, forward strand.
GTCGTACCAGGACACGACCTTGACGAAGGTATCGTCGAGCTGGATGCCGGCCTCGGCATCGAAGATGGACGAGAAGCCAACGCCACGGAAATCGGTGGAAACCACCTTCTCATCCGTGTAGCCCAGGGTCTTGCTGATATCGCCGGACTCGGAGGCCTTCTTCATGGCCGCGCAAATGTCTTCATACTTGGCCGGCTTCTCCAGTTCGCAGGTCAGGTCAACCACGGAAACATCGGAAGACGGGATGCGGAAGGCCATGCCGGTCAGCTTGCCATTGAGGGAAGGCAGCACCTTGCCCACGGCCTTGGCGGCACCGGTGGACGACGGAATGATGTTCTCCAGGATACCGCGGCCGCCGCGCCAGTCCTTCTGCGACGGGCCGTCAACGGTCTTCTGGGTTGCGGTGGCGGCATGGACCGTGGTCATCAGGCCACGCTTGATGCCCCAGTTGTCGTGCAGCACCTTGGCCACGGGCGCCAGGCAGTTGGTGGTGCAGGAAGCCGCCGAAACGATGGCCTGTCCCGCATAGTCTTCGTGGTTCACGCCATAGACGAACATCGGTGTGGCGTCCTTGGAAGGCGCACTCTGAACCACCTTCTTGGCACCGGCCTCAATGTGTTTCTGACAGGTTTCCTCGGTCAGGAAGAAGCCGGTGGACTCGATGACAATCTCGGCACCGACGTCGCCCCACTTCAGGTTTGCAGGATCGCGTTCGGCGGTCAGACGGATCTTCTTGCCGTTGACGATCATGTTGTTGCCTTCGACCGAGACTTCGCCCGGGAAGCGGCCGTGTACCGAATCGTACTTCAGCATATAGGCCAGGTAGTCCGGATCCAACAGGTCATTGATGCCGACCACTTCGATATCGGGAAACTCATTCGCGATGGCGCGAAACGCCATGCGGCCGATTCGACCGAATCCGTTAATACCGACTTTAATTGCCATTTTTCATCTCCAAAAGTTTGAACAGATAAATCAAAAAACCTTACAGAAGCTCTTCCACGGTCTTCGCGACGTTCTCCGCGGTAAAGCCGAATTCCTTGAACAGGTCCTTGGCCGGAGCCGACTCGCCGAAGCGATCGATACCGACAACACGACCCTCGAGGCCAACGTACTTGGCCCAGTAGCTGGTCACGCCCGCTTCCACGGCGACACGTTTGGTCACGGCAGCCGGCAGAACCGATTCGCGATAGGCGGCATCCTGCTTGTCGAACAGATCGGTGGACGGCATGGACACCACGCGCACCTTCTTGCCCTTGCCGGCGAGCGACTCCGCCGCCTCCATGGCGATGCCGACCTCGGAACCGGTGGCGATCAGGATCGCCTCCGGGGTGCCGTCGGTATCGCGCAGGACATAACCGCCGCGGGTGATGTTGGTAATCTGCTCATCCGAGCGATTCTGGTGCGGAAGACCCTGACGTGTCAGGACCAGCGAGGTCGGACCATCCTTGCGCTCCAGTGCCGCCTTCCACGCGACCGCGGTTTCCACCATGTCACACGGACGCCAGACCGAGCTGTTCGGGATCAGGCGCAGGGAGCTTACGTGCTCGATCGGCTGATGGGTGGGGCCGTCCTCACCCAGACCGATGGAGTCGTGGGTATAGACGTTGATCACCCGCTGCTTCATCAGGGCCGACATGCGCACGGCGTTGCGGGCATAGTCCGAGAACACGAGGAAGGTGCCGCCATACGGGATGAAGCCGCCATGCAAGGCCATGCCGTTCATCATGGCGGTCATGCCGAACTCGCGCACACCGTAGTGAAGGTAGTTGCCGTCGGTTACCGTGCTGCTGATCGAGACCGAACCCTTCCAGTTGGTGTTGTTCGAACCGGTCAGGTCGGCGGAACCGCCCAGCATTTCCGGCAGCAGCGGCGCGTAGCCGTTGATGGCCGCCTGCGAGGCCTGGCGCGTGGCCTTGGATTCGCCCTTCGCCGCCGTTGCCTTGATGTAGGCAGCCGCATCCTTCTCCCAGTTGGCCGGGAACTCGCCATTCATGCGGCGCTCCAGTTCGGCCGCCAGGTCCGGGTGGGCCTTCTTGTAGGCGTCGAATTTTTCATTCCACTTGGCCTCGGCCTCGCCACCCTTCTTCTTGGCGTCCCAGCCGGCATAGATCTCGGCCGGGATCTCGAACGGGGCATAGGGCCACCCCAGGTTCTCGCGGGTGGCGGCAACCTCGTCCTCGCCCAGGGCCGCGCCGTGACAATCGTGGCTACCGCACAGGTTGGGGGCGCCAAAGCCGATCACAGTCTTGCAGCAGATCATGCTGGGCCTGTCGTTGACCGAACGGGCCTCATGGATGGCCTTGGCGACGGAATCGGGGTCGTGGCCGTCGACGTCGCGCACCACATGCCAGCCGTAGGCCTCGAAACGCTTGGCGGTGTCGTCGGTGAACCAGCCGTCCACGTGGCCGTCAATGGAAATCCCGTTGTCGTCCCAGAAAGCGATCAGCTTGCCCAGACCCATGGTACCGGCAAACGAGCAGGCCTCGTGGGAGATGCCCTCCATCAGACAGCCGTCGCCGAGGAAGCAGTAGGTGTAGTGATCAATAATATGGTGCCCGTCGCGGTTGAACTGCCCGCCCAGCACTTTCTCCGCCAGCGCCATGCCGACGGCATTGGTGATGCCCTGACCCAGAGGACCGGTCGTGGTCTCGATGCCGGCGGTGTAGCCATACTCCGGGTGGCCCGGGGTCTTGGAATGAAGCTGACGGAAGTTCTTGATATCGTCGATGGTCAGCGGATAGCCGGTCAGATGCAGCAGGGAATAGATCAGCATCGAGCCGTGACCGTTGGAAAGAACGAACCGGTCACGGTTCCACCACTTCGGATTTTCCGGATTGTGCTGCAGGAAATCGTTCCACAAGACCTCGGCAATATCGGCCATGCCCATGGGTGCGCCGGGGTGTCCCGAATTGGCTTTTTGCACCGCGTCCATGCTCAGGGCACGGATGGCGTTGGCAAGATCTCGTCGACCCGGCGTTGCGTGTTCAGGTTTCGCTGACATAGGTTAAGCCCTCGTACGTTTCTTGAATTCTTTGGTCGGCGTTGGCGCGACGCCGTCATCTGTAATTTTTGTCCGCGCCCGCGGCGCTCTGTTCGCCCCTAGGCCGGCACTTGTCCGGCCCTGCCGCTGAAAAAAGTGGTCCCAAACACGGCGGATGTCGCCGCCAGTTGGCCTCTTCGGACAGGGATTCTGACCCTGGTTGCCCTTTCGGTTCTGATCGCGGCGCACGCGCAAACCGACCGGCCCGGGTCCAAGCGGTCGCGTATTCTCCCTCAGGGCAGGTGATTGGGCAATAGCAGCGGGGGAAATCCGGCGAATCGAAGGGAAAAATCGGGAATTGTCGCCTTTATAGGGGGATTTGAGGCTCAATCCTTGCCGGGTAAGCTCAGGACCCGAGGTCTTCGCCCACGATCCACCCGTACCATTCCTTAAATAGGCCCTCATCCAGGGCTGCCACCACGGACCGGGATTCGAAGCCGCCGCAGTACACGCACTCCCCATCCAGGGTGACGGCATGGCCCCCGGCCTCCTCGAAGATCAGGCTGCCGGCGGCGTAGTCCCACAATTTCTGGCCGCCGTGGACGTAGATCTGATAGCGGTCGGCGGCAAGCCAGCACCAGTCCAGGGCACTGGAACCAAAATTTCGCTGGGATCCGAAGGGCGGTTCGGCTCCCAGGCGCGCCGCCAGGGGATCCGACAAGCGTTTGAAATCGACCACAGCGATACTCCGGCGCAACGGTATGCCGGGGACTGCGCTGGTCAGCGGGCCTCCATTCAGCCGGGCCCCATTCCCCCGTTCTGCGGTAAAACACTCATTGCGGAGAGGGTCCAGCACCAGGCCCAGTACCGGATCGCCGCCGATGACCAGGGCCAGGGAAACCGAAAAAAACGGGATCCCGGTGGCGAAGTTGCTGGTGCCATCCAGGGGATCCAGCACCCAGATCCCCGGTCCCGGGTGATCCCACAGGTGCTGCTGCTCTGATTCCGTCATCTCTTCCCCGAGCAGCCCGTATTGGGGCCAGCGCTCGGCCAACTCACGGGTCAAAGCCGCCTGCATGGCGAGATCGGCGGCAGTGACAATACTCCCGTCCGTCTTATGGGTGCGAGCCACCTCCGCAAAACGGGGAACCAGTTCCTCCTGCGCGGTGCGGATGACAATTTCCGACAGTTCGCCCAAATCCGGTAACACCGACCCTCCTTCCGGGGCTTCCGCGGCCGACCGAAAATCGGCCACCCCACCGCAAATTCACCAACTATACTTAAAAAACCGACCCTTTTGCTCTATCGCAGCACATCGGACAGAGGCCTGAATTACCGGAGTTTTTAGCGGTTTTATTGGCACAGAATGTGCATTTTTCACAGTATGGAAGCTCGCGGCATCGCAACGAGGCCCATATTCCGTGGAGGTGCAAATGAACGTGTCAACCAAAGCCATTGCAGGCCGCATTTCTCGTATTTCCGCTATTTCTGTGTGGTTGTGGATCACTATGCTGGGCGCGGCTCAGGCAGTTCCGGCGGCCGACCAGGGCCTTGTACTTGCGGTCCAGCCGGTCCTGAGCGAAGCCCAGACCAGAAAGGCGTTCGCGCCCCTGGCGGAATATCTCTCCAAGGCTACAGGTGAGCCCGTAACCGTCAAAACCTGGCCGAATTTTATGGCCTATTGGAGCGATATGTTGCGTGACCCCGACAATACGCTGTATTTCGATGCGGCGCATTTTACTGCCTATCGAGCCAACAAATTCCACTTCCACGTCCTGGCCAAGGTGCCGGCGACGGTGAGTTACAGCCTGGTCGTCCGCGACGACAACATCATCTTTGATCCGAGTGAACTCACCGGCAAGACCGTGGCTACCCTGGGGGCTCCCAGCATCGGCGCCGCGCGCCTGAGCGGGATGTTCCCGAACCCGGCTCGCCAGCCGATCATGATTGAGGTCCCGGATTCGCAGACGGGCGTAAAAATGGTGCTGAATGGCAAGGCGGAAGCGGCCATCATTCCCACGCCCATCGTCGCCCAGCGTATGGGACAGGGGGCACACATTAGCGTGGTCACCACGACCGAACCCATCCCGCACATCGCACTTTCCGCAAGCGCGGGGGTCACCCCGAAGGTGCAGAAAGAGATTCGCCAGGCCATGGTCGATGCGGCAAACCGGCCGGATGGTAAACGCATGCTCAAAGAAATCGGCTTTCCAAAGTTCGACCCGGCCTCGGCATCGATCTATACCGGACAGCAGAGCATCCTCAAGACCTACTGGGGTTTCTAGCCCTCCCCTTTCGACATCGCCTGCACGCGGGCCGGCTTGATGCCGGCCCGCTTGCTTGAATCGTCCACAAAGACCACCGAAACTAGCGCCATGAACAATGAGTCCCTGGCGCAACGCGACTTGCGTGTAGTTTGGCATCCCTGCACGCAAATGAAAGACCACGAATCCCTTCCCCTCATCCCGATCCGGCGGGGCCAGGGAGTGTGGCTGGAAGACTATGACGGAAAGAAATACATCGATGCCATCAGTTCGTGGTGGGTGAATCTATTCGGCCACGCCAACCCCCGCATTTCGGGCGCCGTCCGCGAACAGGCGGACCTGCTTGAGCATGTCATCACCGCCGGCTTCACCCATGAGCCCCTGATCCGCCTGTCCGAGCGACTGCGGGATCTCGCACCGACCGGACTGGACCGCTGCTTCTACGCCGATAATGGATCGGCAGCCGTGGAAATCGCCCTGAAGATGAGCTTCCACTACTGGCGCAATAGCGGGAATACACGCAAGAAGCGTTTCATCAATCTGTCCAACAGCTACCACGGGGAAACACTGGGCGCGCTGGCGGTGGGCGATGTCGCACTGTACAAGGAAACCTACAGTGATCTGCTCCTGCCGGTTCATACCGTCCCATCCCCCGATTGCTATTTTCGTGAACCGAACGAAAGCTGGGCCGACTATAGCCGGCGGCGCTTTGCCGACATGGAAGAGGCCCTGCAGAAATATGCCCATGAGACCTGCGCCGTCATCTTGGAACCGTTGGTGCAGTGTGCCGGCGGCATGCGCATGTACGATCCCGTCTATCTGACCTTGTTGCGCGAGGCCTGCGACCGCCACGGTGTCCACCTGATCGCCGATGAGATCGCGGTGGGATTCGGACGCACGGGTACGATGTTCGCCTGCGAACAGGCCGGCATCACCCCTGATTTTCTCTGCATCGGCAAAGGGCTTACGGGAGGCTACCTTCCCTTGTCGGTGTGCATGACCAGGGAATCCATTTACCAGGCGTTCTACGACAATTACGAAACCCAGAAAGGGTTCCTGCATTCGCACAGCTATACAGGAAACGCGCTCGCCTGTGCCGCCGCGCTGGCCACGCTGGATATCTTCGAACAGGACCGGATCATTGACCGGAACCGCGATACCGCCAGATTGATCGCCGATTCCCTGAAACGTTTCGAACAACATCCGCACGTTGCCGAAGTGCGACAAACAGGGATGATCGCTGCGATCGAGATGGTCAGGGACCGGGAAACCCGGGAGGCGTTTCCCTGGCAGGAACGACGCGGGCTTTCCGTTTTCCGATACGCGTTGGACAAGGGTGTCTTGCTGCGCCCACTGGGCAATGTCATCTATTTCATGCCCCCGTACGTGATCAACGAGGAAGAGATCGGACAGATGGTGGAAGCTGCATGGGAGGGAATCAGTGCCGCCACCGTTGTGTAGGACCCAGATCAGGGATAGAAACGGGAGCGGATCGCGTCCATATCCGGAATGATGACGTTGGAGCGCCCAAGCTTCACCGTGGCACCAATGCAACGATCTTGCGGACGCGCACTCAGACTCGCGACCACAGGAAGCTCCTGAGTGACGGTATATGGCTGCGGATCCGAAGATGCCACGATGGCAAAGAATTCCCATTCGTTTCGACCGGGCAGGGGGTGAAACACCACCAGCTTCGCACGCCGATGAGCCGTGGGTACGGGGCCGGCATTCGTGAGCACCTCGAAGGAGACCACCGGTACAGCACGGTGTCGCCATACGGCCAACCCCAGCACCCAGGGCTCGGCGAACGGGATCGGCGCCAGCGGAGGGAGGTTAAGGATTTCCGCCGTCATTGCACTGGGAACCAGAATGGAATCACGCTGGGTCGGTATCACCAGCGCATGCAGGCGGTCGCTGACCTGGGTGTTCATTCCGTACCCCCCATGGCTATCAGGTGGGCAACCAGGGCATTGGGTTCCAGCAAGAGTATCGCCGGCTCTTCGTCGACACGCGCACCGTTGAATAAATGACCGGCATATCCCGGGGTACGGCCGAGAGGGGAAAATGGCATGACCTCGATTCCGGTTTGCGGCGGGATCAGCTGAATCTCATCCGCGACCAGGCCTACCGGTGTCGGATTGGCGGGGAGGAATACGGCCCGTTGCCAGCGTGGTGCCACCCCCTGGCGCAGTTCCGCGGTCAAACCGTAGGCGGGCCATCGGGCACCGCGCGCCTCATGCCAGGCAACGATGGGTGCATTCTGGTCCGGATTCAGGAACATGCTTTCACGCTGCTCAATGGACAAGGTGGCACCACTGGGCAACAGGTAGCTGCGATGCTCAATCGTGAAACGGAGATACTGGCGAACGGACTCGACCACGAACTACTCCCGAAAAATCCCTGGCACGAATAGAACGAACCTCAGAGCTCCACACCGGCCGGCAACAGGGTCTTGATCGTCGCCATCAGAGTGTCTTCCTGGTACGGCTTGCTCATGTAATCATTCACGCCGAGATCAAATGCGCGCTTGCGATGCTTCTCCCCGGCACGCGATGTGATCATGATAATCGGAATGTGTTTCAGGCGCGAATCTGACCGAACCCGCTGCGTCAACTCATACCCGTCCATGCGCGGCATCTCGATATCGACCAGCATGACATCGGGCAGTTGATCTCCCCGCTGCAATTGCTCGATCGCATCCTGCCCGTCCTTGGCCACCATGAATTCAATACCGTGCTTCTGCAGGGTACGGCTCGTCACCTTGCGCACGGTCAGGGAGTCATCAACCACCATGACGGTCGGTCGTCGGGCAGCGGCAGGTGCCTCGGAGGCTGTCTCCATCGCCTCGGAAGACGCCACCGGTTGCCGGGGCACGGCACGGGATACCTGGAAGACTTCATCCGTGAGGAGAAGACTGGCCAGATCGAGGATCAACACGACCCGCCCGTCACCGAGGATGGTGGCACCGGCAATGCCCGGCAGGGAACTGACTTGCGGACTGACCGGCTTGATCACCACCTCCTGGGTACCGACCAGGCCATCAACCTGAAGGGCCATGTCGCGCGAGCCACTGCGGATCAAAAGAACCGGGACTTTCGCGGCGGCGGCGGACTGGGCCGGGATGCCAAGGCTGTCGGCCAGATGGGCAAATGGATAAATCTTTTCCCCGTGATGCAGCATGGGTTTGTCGCCCATACGCACCTGATCCAGGGTATCGGCCATCACCTCGATGATGTTTTCGACCATGGAGATCGGTACCGCGAACTGCTGGTCTCCGACCCGGATCATCAAGGCCTGCGTGATGGACAGAGTGAGCGGAAGCCGGATGACAAACGTCGTACCAACCCCGGGCTCGCTGTCCACCGACATGGTACCGCCGAGTTGTTTCACTTCGCTGTGAACCACATCCATGCCGACGCCGCGGCCGGACAGATGCGTGATGGCCCTGGCCGTCGAGAAACCGGGGATCAGGATGAATTGCACGACTTCCTCGTCGCTGAATGTGGCGTCCTCGCTCATCATGCCGCGCTCGATGGCCTTTTCCCGAATGGCATCCACGTTCAGACCGGCACCGTCATCGGCGAAGCGGATCACGACCTCGCTGCCTTCCTGGGCCGTCCCGATTCGAATTCGGCCTACCTCAGCCTTGCCCGCCTTGCGGCGACCGTCGGCGCCCTCAATACCATGATCGATCGCGTTTCGAATCATGTGTTCGAACGGTCCAATCATGCGCTCGAGCACGTTGCGATCGATGTCAACATCTGCCCCGGAAAGGTCCAGCTCCACATCCTTGCCGAGTTCGCGCGAGGTCTGGCGTACGATGTGACGCAGTCGCGGCGCCTGGGTCGAGAACTCAACCATGCGCGTACGCATGAGACCTTCCTGCAGGTCCGTATTCAGTCGCGCCTGTTGCTGGAGTACAGCTTCTGCTTCCCCGACGTGATTCCCCAGACTGGACTGAATCGAGCTCAGATCGTGCAGGCTCTCGGTCAGGCTGCGCGAGAGCTGCTGCAGTTTGGAGAAGCGATCGAATTCCAGAGGATCGAAGTCAGCGTCCTGCGTCGTATCGGACCGTTCCGCACGGAACAAAATCTGGGACTCGGACTGGATTTCCAGTTCGCGCAGCTGGTCGCGGAACCGGGAGACATTGCGGTGGAGCTCGCCCAGATTTTCCCGGAATCCGAAGATCTGCTGCTCCATACGAGAGCGCGAAATACTCACCTCGCCGGCGTAGTTCACGAGATCGTTCAACAAGGTAGTGCGTACGCGGATCTGCCCTGCCTGGGTACGTCGATCCGTGGACCCACGCGACTCGCGGCGCCGGTCGGGGCGGTCGCGTCGCTCCGCCTCCGCCGGAATTTGCGCAGCCCCAGCTTCCTCCACCGGCGGCGTGGGTGCAGGCGCCATCGATTCGGTTGATGATGTTTCCGCCTGCGGCGACACCGGCGTTGGTGCCGGGGCCTCGGCCGGAATTGTCGGAGCCGCGGGCGGCTGCTCCGTACCCCCGAAACCGGCAACGCGACGGTTCAGTACGCTCACACTGCTCACCGGCTTGCCCGCCTGGATTTGCTCCAGCATGGATGCCAGTGTGTCGTGCACCTCATCGAGCAGATCGAGCAGATTCTTGTCGGCCTGCACCTGGCCCTGCTCCACACGCTCCAGCAGGGTCTCCGTGTTGTGACTCAGGTTGCCCATGGTCATCGCGCCGGCCATGCGGGCGCCACCCTTGATTGTATGGAGCGCGCGCTTCAGGCTGTGCCGGGCATCCAGGTCGTTAGGATCGTCGCGCCACTGCTGCACTGACTGATCCATGCTCTGCAACAGGTCGATTGCCTCTTCAAGGAAGATCTCCACCAGTTCCGCATCGATGTGGTCGACTTCCTCTGCCGGCTCTGCGGGCACTGCAGCCGGTGGCGGAGGGCTCGCAATCGGCGCGGGCGCTGCCGGCTCGGGCGCAGGGACGGGTGCCGGATCCACCGGCGCTTCGTCCTGAACCGATTCGGAACTCTGGCCTGCAGCTGGAGAAAGGCTGGCCAGTTCGGCCTGGGCGGTGGCGGCAACATCCTGCGCGAGCTGTACCAGCCGCGGAATCACGCCACTGCCATCACGATTCCCTTCGGCAACCAGGACAATCAGCCGATCGACTTCATCATGTATACGATCGAGAAGATCGAGGTGGGACATGGTCAGGTGGTGCTGACCCGCCTCAAGCTCATGCAGCAAATGCTCCATGTTTCCACAGGCATCAGACATGCTTTGCAGTCCTACCGAACGGGCACTGCCGCGCAAGGTATGTATGGCGCGCTGGAGACTGGCCGAAATGGCGCAGCCTCCGGCTGAACGGCAGGTGCGAATCTCCTGCTCCAGGGTTGTCAGATGCCCGCGCGCCTCGCTGACGAAGATCTGGCGCAGCGTGCTGTCCATCTCGGGCAGGCTCGGGCCTGCGGACGAAACCACGGGCGTCGGTTCGGGCTCGGCTGCCGGTACCACGGCAGCAGGGCTTTCCGGCCGCGCTACAGGGGCCGATGCCGGTTCGGTCGAGGTCTGTCCGGCCGCGAATTCGTCTGCGCGGGCCCGCATCCCGTCGATATCAGCATTGTAATAAGGCCCACCTTCCAGATGCGCGATCATCGCCGGGAGGATTGCCTGCACTTCCTCCAGGAGAGCAAACATTCCCGGCGCATGGGAAACCTTGCGGTCACGGACCTTGTTCAGCATGTTTTCGATGGCCCACGCCAGTTCCGAGATGTCACTGGCACCGACCATGCGTCCACTGCCTTTGAGGGTATGGTAATTGCGGCGCAGTTCCTTGAGCAGGTCCAGGTTTTCTGGTTCGTTCTTCCAGGCCGGATAATCACGCTGAATGTTCTGCAGGCAGTCACGTGCATCCTCGATGAAGATCTCCATGATCTCTTCATCAATATCCTGGGACACGGGCGCCGTGGGTGCCGGCGCCGGGGCGGCCGGGGCCGGTGCGACCGGCGTGGTGGGCGTGGCCGACGCGGCCGCGGGAACCCCCTCGTTCGCCTTGAAGCAGAGATCCAGCAACTGTTCCGCCGACTGACGCATGGTATCGACGATATCGTCGTTCAACTGATCGGGGTCCGTATCAACGATCTGAACGAGATCCGCCATCTCCGCCGCAATCTGCGAAACCGCATCCTGGTTCTCGCTTTTTGCCCGTTCGCCGATCAGGTAGAGACTGTGCTTGAGGCGATCCAGAGCAGCTACGTCATCGGAATTTGATGTCCACTGTGAGACGGTCGCGTGAATATCTCCGGCGAGGGTCGCCAGGGTCTGCTCACGGGGTGCCGCGGAGATGGCGTCGCCGCCGCGGGCGATAGCCGCCTCCATATCGTGATCGGCGGAATCGAGCAGGGATTCCAGGTTGCCGCGGTTGAACTGCAGCCCGTCCATGTAGGCACCAATCGTTCCCACCGAAACCGCGATGCCGTCCAGAACCCCGGGGCTGGCTACGAGCCTGCCGTCGAGCAGTTCCTCGATCCGGTTCATGGTCCGATGGGTAAAGTCTGCAGCTCGGTCCTGAGCCAGGATCTGCAAGGCGCCCTCGATCTGGCTGAGATTCTGCGGAATCGGTGCGAGCAGTTCCACGCGGCCGGAGTTGGCGGCAAAGGCCTCGAGCGCCTCTTCCACGCTACCGAGATTCGCCCGAACCTCTTCGCCCACCACGCTTGCGAGCTGGCGGAATTCGATGTCACTCAGTGCCGCATCGGACACCACGAGGCCATCCACGGCCGGTGTCTCGCCTTCCTCCTGGTACAGGCTGCGCAGGACGAACAGGACGTCGTCGACCTGCTGCTTCCACGCCAGCGGTGAACCCTGCATTTCACGGGTGCTCTGCTCGACCAGCAACAGGGCGCGGGCCATGGGCATGGATGCGGATTCGGGATCGGCGATGCGCCCATCGGCGATCGCCCGGGTCACCTCGATCAGCTCGTCGGTGATTTCCTTCAGGGGCTTGACCCCCAGGAGTTCCAGCGTACTCGACATCCGCTGCAAGGGCTCGATCAGCGGTTCGAGGGTATTGGCTGCGGGTTGTTCCTCGTCGAAATAGGCGGACAGGATGTCCTGCACCTGTCCGATTTCATCGCCCAGCGCCTCGCCCACCGACTTCATCACCTCGGGCGTGGGGAGGTCTTCCAGACCTTCGCTGACCTGCGGAACCATCTGCTCGAGATGGAAAGCCTGCTTCAGCTGGCTCACCCGCTCACCACGACTGTGCGCCTGGCCGATTTCATACAACATGGCTCGAACGAGATCTTCCGCAGCGCTTCGAATCGCCGACTTCTCCGCCCCGTCGATGATCTTCTTGAGAATCTGGTCCGTCCGTGAAACGAGGCGCTTGCGTTCATTGCCTGCCTCCAGACCCTTGTCGGCAAAGGCCTCGAACAGCGCGGCGGCGACCCAGAACAATTGTTCGACCGGCGCCAGGCGCGCACCGTCCCGCAAACGGTCGGCAATGCCGATCATGGTTTCCAGCGGCGCCCGATCTCCACTTTCGCGCAACCAGGAAAGCAGGGCCTGCTGAAACGGATGCCGCAACTGGCGGACCAGCTCCGTGAACTCACGATCCTTGAGTTTCTCACCCTCCTTGCTTTCCGGCGGCCGAACCGAAAGATCCGGCTTGAACAGCTCGCCTTCGGAAATGGGCTCGACATTGTGGGCCGCCCTCAGCTCGTTGACCAGGGGCAGCAGGCGGATCGGAGAATCGGGTTGTCCGAATTGCAGGCGCGCAAGATAGTCCGGTATCGACAGGATGCCGCGCACCAGAGACTCGACTACCGGATCGCTTGCTTCGACATCGTGGGAATAGATGGCCTCCGCCAGGGCCTCGGTTTCCTTGGCCAACATGGCGGCGCCGTCCAGTTCGACCATCAGCAACGTGCCCACCACCTGGTGGAGGTGGGTGATGCAGAACCGGATACGGGTATCGTCCGACTTATCTTCGGCGAATGTCTCCAGCGCGAGACGCGCCTGCTTCAGCGTCTCGTCGATTTCAGTCTTGACCCATCCCAGGGTACTTGGATCGACCTGGCTACTGGTGCTCATACTTCTCCCTGTCGGGGCTGCCGTTCAGGCAAGACCCCGCTCAGAGTTCCGCCGGCAACTTGAAGCCAGCCACGGAGGCCTGCAGTTCCCGCGCGAGATCGGACAGACGACCAATGGACTCCGCCGTCTGGCGCGTACCGGAAGAAGTCATCGTCGTCGTCTCCTGAATCTGCGCCATGGAACCGGATACCGTTGTCGCGTGCTCGGACTGGATGCGGGCGTCGTTGGCGATATCGACAATCAGCGAGGCGAGCTGCTCGTTCACCGACTCGATCTCACCCAGGGCCTGACCCGCAGCATCCGCCAGGCGCGTGGTTTCCACCACACCGTTGGTCGCCTGCTCCATGGAGGCCACTGCCTCATTGGTATCAGCCTGAATCGTCTTCACCAGTTCCGCGATCTGCTTGGTCGCCTCGGCAGAGCGTTCCGCGAGGCGCTGCACTTCATCGGCCACGACCGCGAACCCGCGGCCCGCTTCACCGGCCATGGCCGCCTGGATGGCCGCGTTCAGCGACAGGATGTTGGTCTGTTCCGCAATGTCGGTGATCAGTTCAACGATTTCACCAATCTGCTGCGAGGATTCGCCCAGGCGCTTGATTCGTTTCGCCGTTTCCTGAATCTGTTCGCGCATGTCGTCCATACCGGTGATCGTATCGTGCACCGCGTCGGCCCCGCGTTTTGCCGTTGTCAGCGAGCCGCGCGCCACCTCGGCCGACATCTCCGCCGATGTCGACATGTTCTCCATCGACTTGGCCATCTCCATAACGCGCTCGGTAGTTTCGGTAATCTGCGCCGCCTGACGCAGGGTGGCTTCGGTCAACTCGGTCGCCGTCTGCCGGCTTCGTTCCGATGCGAGCGCCACCTCCTGGGCCGCGGTTTTGATTCGCGATACCAGTCCGCGCATCTCCTTCACAGCAAAGTTGATGGAGTCCGCGATGGCCCCGGTAATCTGTTCGGTCACCTCGGGCTCAATTGAAAGGTCGCCGTCCGCAAGGTCACCCATCTCATCCAGCAGTTTCAGAATGGCGTCCTGGGTTTCGCGGTTCTGATCCTCCTGTGCGCGGGCACGGGCACGTTCGTCGCCGACCAGCTTGCGGCCCAGCAGAAGCAGGAATGCGATGGAAACACCACCCATCACCCAGGTCAGGTAGGTCAACCAGACCCGTTCGCGACCCAGATCGGTATAGGCACCCACCAGACCGCGCGAGGCATCCAGCAAGGGGTCCGACTCCTTGAATACTTCAGTACTGGCACGCTGGGAAATAAACAGCTCGGCGGCCTGGCCGAGAATGCCCTCGATGTGCTTGTTCATATCGGAGAATACGCCGGCGGCCTCCTTGAGTTTCGGTTGTACCGAAGCAGGGGCCACGCGCTGGAGACGTAGTTGCGTGTCCTTGAACAGCTTGGAGTCCTTGCCGAACTCGGCGGCCGCAACCGCGGCTTCGGCACCGCCCTTGGCGAACAGGTTCACATCCTTGGCAATACGCTGGCTCAACATGCCCTGGCGTGCGGCAATATAGAGGTTCTTGGCGCTCATACGCGCGCTGCTTCCCTTTTCCACCACTTCGTCCGACACGGCCAGCAGCAACGGGGCCAGCTGGTTGATCTTGGTCACGTGGTCATTCATCGCAAGCATGGTTTTTTGCTGCTTGAGAATCTGGTCCACGTTGCCGCGCATGCCTTCCTTGGGCCGCGGCGCCCAGATCTTGGTTACGGCAGCCAGTTCCGGCCGGACCGAGTCCGGACTTGCGGGGATCCCGTTAACTGAATCGCCGCGACGCAGGGTAGTCATGATGACCTCAAAACGGTCGCGCGATTTTTTCAGGCTTTTGAAGGCACCGGGCTCGCCAAGCACCGCTTCCCGGGCATCCTTCGCAAGACGCTGGGACAACATCAACAGCTGTGACGAAAGCTGGACATATTTGCTGTCGCGATCGGCCAGGTTTGCATTGACCCCGAATACCCAGGCCACGGCAATGAATGACACCACCATGCCGCCGAGAAGGAACGGCAGACCCGAAAGCAGGTTCACCGACGCGAGACCCGCGAATGGCTTGCGACCGCCAGACGGGCTCGGCTCGTCGACTGCGATCTCTCCGGCGGCCAGATCGATTACGTCCTCCGACGGATGATCCAGCGAAGGGGACTTTCTGTTGAATAAAGCCATAACCTCTACCTCGACTCGCGATGAGGGTCCTGTACCCCGGCTGGACCGGACCCTGTTTTTTAGATTGCCCTAGTGCGCGCCCACGGCACGAAATGCCGCACTCTCCGCGAGCGCGTTGAAATCAAACACTCCCCACAGAGACCCTTCCCGCAAAAACGCGCCACTCAGGTAGGAACCAAGCGCATCGTCCACGGAAGAGATCTTCTGACGATCGCCCTCCTCAAAATGCCGGAGACCGAATACGTCATCCACCAACAGGGCCGTGTTCAGACCCTCCACATTCATGACCAGTACCCGCGAGTGCTGGTCGATAAAAACCGGCTTGCGACCGAAAAATTCCGACAGATCAACAATGGTGATCAGATTTCCGCGTACATTGGCCACGCCCTTGAGCCAAGAACGGGTCCCGGGCACCACGGTATAGTTCTCGACATGGAGTACCTCGCTCACATGATCCAGCGGCGCAACCAGATTCATCTCACCTACCCGGAAACCGACGCCGGACCAATACTCGACCGGCTCTTCCTCCTGGGGAAGTGTTGGCATGCGGGCCATACTGTCCCGCTGCATCTTTTGCAAAAGTTCAAGCGGGTTGGCCATAAGTCTCTCTCGAATCCACGATTTGGCCGATCAAAGCGCCTTGATCTTGGCGATCAGGTCGCCTTCGTTAACCGGCTTGACAACATAGTCCTTGGCACCCTGTCTCAGGCCCCAGGCCTTGTCCGTCTCCTGATCCTTGGTCGTGCAGATGATGACCGGAATTCCGCTGGTGTCCGGATCACGTGTTATTGATCGCGTGGCCTCAAAACCGCTCATGCCGGGCATGACGACGTCCATAACGATCAGATCGGGTTTCTGCGCCTTGGCCGTTTCAATTCCTTCTTCGCCGCTTGCCGCGCTAATCACGTCGAACCCGTTCTTCTTGAGCATCTCCGTCAGGACGTGCGTATCTGTGGGTGAATCGTCAACCACCAGTACCGTTTGAATCGCCATGTGCTTCTCCAGTCTTTCCGTCTGCGTTGTTCTTGGCCGAGTGGACGCGAGGCGCTCAGGCCGCCTTGTTGACGTATTTGTCGATCACTTCAATCAGTTCTTCCTGCGTGAACGGCTTATTAATATGTTCTTCGGAGCCAGCGATTCGTCCGCGGGCGCGGTCAAACAATCCATCCTTGCTTGAAAGCATCACAACCGGGGTGTGCCTGAATTTCTTGTTGTTCTTGATCAACTGGCAGGTCTGATACCCGTCCAGCCGCGGCATCATGATGTCGACGAACACGATATCGGGCTCCTTGTCCGCGATGACGGACATGGCCTCAAACCCGTCGGTCGCGGTATAGACCTCGTAGCCGGCTTTCTTCAGCAAGGCCTCCGCCGTACGGCGGATGGTGTTGCTGTCGTCGATCACCATAACCTTTATTGTCACGCACCCACCCTTGAGCGTCCCGCCGCCTTCCCCGGACGGCTTTCGTACACGACATTTTCCGGAATTCCCGCGATCCGGGAACCTTTAAATGTATTTTCTCCGGTTTCTCTCGTATGATAATGATTTGTTAGCACAAATTCTCCGGTAAATCCATTTTTTTCGTGCGAGGGACACGGAATTTGATCCTCCCGGAGATGTCAGGCCGGCAAACCCATGAAGGATCAACTTGTATATAGCATGATCCGGGCCAACCACCACCTTGAGCAGTTGCCCCGGGACGGCTTTGCGCTACCATTGGCAACCCGAAGCCAGTCTGCCCGCTATGGGCGAAAAGGCTATCATTTCAACCGGAAGATCATGACCAGACCATGACCGCAATCGAGCCTTTGCATGCCGTTCCCCACCTTACCACGGCCCTGACCGGACCGTTGTATGAGATTGAACGTCACATGCTCGACTACCAGACCGAGATCGAGCAATGGTTTCGCGCGGAATGGCGCAAGACCCGGGCGCCATTCTACGCCTCCGTAGATCTGCGCAATTCCGGCTTCAAACTGGCCCCCGTCGACACGAATCTGTTTCCCGCCGGCTTCAACAACCTCAATCCGGCCTTCGTCCCCCTGTGTATCCAGGCCGTGCAATCGGCAATCGAGCGCGTACACCCGGAGGCCTTCGGGATCCTGCTGGTACCCGAAAACCATACAAGAAATACGTTTTATTTGGAGAATCTGGCATCACTGCGCGAAATCATCGAATTGGCTGGATTCCAGGTACGCATCGGCTCGCTCCTGCCAGATCTGGAGGACCCGATGAGCATTTCCCTGCCGTCAGGGCGTTCGGTACTGCTGGAACCACTGACACGCAACGGCAATCGAGTAGGGCTGGCCGGTTTTGATCCCTGCCTGGTCCTGCTGAACAACGACCTGTCTTCCGGTCGCCCGGAAATCCTGGAAGGGATTGAGCAACCGGTGGTCCCGCCACTCGATATCGGCTGGACGCTGCGTCGGAAATCGGATCACTTTGCCCACTACCAGCGGGTCGCACGCGAGTTCGCCGAAAAAGTGGAGATCGACCCCTGGCTGATCGACCCCTATTTCCGCAAGTGTGGCAAGATCGATTTCATGAAGCGGGAAGGCGAGGATTGCCTGGCAAAGAATGTCGGCGCCCTGCTGGAACAGGTGCAGAAGAAGTATGCCGAGTACAAGATCGATCACGAGCCCTTCGTAATCGTCAAGGCGGAGCGTGGAACCTACGGAATGGGAATCATGATGGTCCGTAGCGTGGATGAAGTCCGCCAGCTGAGCCGAAAACAGCGCACCAAGATGGCCCGCATCAAGGAGGGCCAGTCTGTGTCGGAGGTCATCATCCAGGAAGGTGTCTACAGTTTCGAGACTTGGGCTCAAACCAATGCGGTGGCCGAGCCCGTGGTGTACATGATCGGCCATCATGTGGTCGGTGGCTTCTACCGCGTCCACACCGACCGCGGTCCGAATGAAAACCTCAACGCACCGGGCATGCATTTCGAGCCCCTTGCCTTCGAGGAACCCTGTACCACGCCGGACCCAAACCGTTCACCCGACGCAAACCCCAACCGGTTCTATGCCTATGGGGTTATCTCCCGACTGGCCCTGCTGGCTGCCGCGCGCGAACTGGCCAGCCTGGCGTGAATCCCGCAGCCCCCGTCAATCCCGATTCAGCAGACTTGTGGACTGAGGCCCTATGACAATCCGATTGGGCGTGGTGATGGATCCCATCGCCAACATCAACCCGAAAAAGGACAGCACCCTTGCCATGCTGCTGGCGGCGCACAAGCGCGGCTGGCAGATCCAGTACATGGAGCAGGCGGATCTGTTCCTGCGTGACGGTGAATCCTATGCCGATGCAAGGACGCTTCTATCCGTGTCCTACGATCCCTCGCAGCTGTATGACCTGGACGAGCCGCGGCAGATTGCCCTTGCCGATCTCGATGTCATCCTGATGCGCAAGGACCCGCCGTTCGACACGGAATACATCTACACCACGTACATTCTGGAACAGGCCGAGGCCAGGGGCGCGCTGGTGGTCAACCGCTGCCAGGCGCTACGCGATGCCAACGAGAAGATGTTTACCGCCTGGTACCCGCAGTGCATTCCACCCACCCTGGTCACACGCGATGCCGGCCGGATCCGTGACTTCCTCGCGGAACAGGACGACATTGTCGTGAAACCCCTGTGGGGCATGGGCGGTGCGTCAGTCTTTCGCCTGGGCACGAATGACCCGAATATCGGCGTGGTGATCGAGACCCTGACCCATTTCGGCACGCAGTACATTATGGCCCAGCGCTATCTCCCGGAGATCCGCGACGGCGACAAGCGCATCCTCATGATTGATGGTGAGCCCGTCCCCTGGGCCCTCGCCCGTATTCCCCGCCCGGGTGAGACGCGGGGAAATCTGGCCGCAGGCGGTGAAGGAGTGGGAGTCGAACTGAGCGAGCGCGATCGCTGGATCTGCCAACAGGTCGGCCCCAGCCTGCGCGACCGGGGCCTGATTTTCGTCGGCCTGGACGTAATCGGCGACTATCTCACGGAAATCAACGTCACCAGTCCCACCTGCATCCGCGAACTCGATACGATCTACGATCTGGATATCGCCAGTCAGCTGATGGACGCCATCGAGAAACGCCTGAAATGAACCCGCGCATCCTGATCGCTTTTCCGCTGGCCGTACTACTGGCGGCCTGCGGCCAGTCCGGACCACTGCACACCGACCGCGCGTTTTTCGGCACCCGGGTGTCCCTGGACATCCGCGCGAAAGACAGCAGTGCGGCGCGCAAGGCACGCGATGAGATCCTGGCCGAACTGAAAACACTGCAGGGCATCCTGCCGCCGGCTTCGTCCAAGCCGATGATGCGCACCAATCTTTTGCTGGAAAGCGGCGAATGGTTTTCCGTCAATCCGTCCATCTATCGCCTGATCGTGCAATCCCAGGACTATTACCGGCGAAGCGGCGGCCGCTTCAATCCAGCCCTTCTGGGCGCCCTGAAGCAGCTGCGCGCGAAGCAGTCCGTGCGCAAGGAAGGGAGCGCCCCTGACCCGACCGCACTGGCCCAGTTGCACAAAGCCGCTCCCTCCATGAATGACATCGACGTTGATGGAATCCGCATGCGTAACCGGAACCCGCAGCTGCGCCTGGACTTTGGCCTGCTGATCTACGGCTATGCCGCCGACGCGGAAATCGAGCACTTGCGCGCCCTGGGGATCCACAACGCCCGCGTGTCCGTCGGGCCGGTCACGCGGGTACTGGGGTCGGAAGGTTCGGGGCCCTGGACCGTTGCACCCACGCAATCTGGTCCGCAACTTCACCTGGGCGACGGTCAGGCCGCGTGCGTACTCGGTGGACGCGACTCAACCTATCAGGATGATCTTCTCGACCTGCACACCGGCGCGCCGGCTTCCGGTACCGCATCCGCCGTCGTCGTCGCCGGCACCGCAAGCGAGGCCGCTGCCGCTTGCTCGGTATTGTTCGTTGGGGGACCGGAGGCCTGGCACGCGGTGACCCGGGGCCTGGGGCTCAAAGCCGTGCAACTGCGCACGAGCGATGGCCGCGTCCTGACCGGCGCGGCGATGAAAGACCTGTCCGAAGGGCACGAAAACAGCGCCCAAAAGGGCTAAACTACGCTTGATGGACGCCACGCAGGAACATCCGTTCTCCAGCAAGGACCGTCTCGGTCTTAGCACCTTTGTATCGCTCCTGATACACATGGGGATCATTCTCGGGATCACCTTCACGCTGCCCAAGCTGCGGGAGATTCAGGGCCTGCCCACCCTGGAGGTGACCCTGGTTCAGACTCGCACCGAAGACAAACCGAAGGACGCCGATTTCCTTGCCCAATTCAACCAGATTGGCGGCGGTGACACGAAGAAGGAAAAGGAGGCCCAGACGCCCCTGCCGGTGAGGGAGCTGAGTGATCGGGATTCAGATCTGCCGACCCAGCCCCAGCTACCACAGAAGCGCATGAAACCGATCCACGAAACCGCCGACCTCATGCATACGGACTCGGACAGCCACCGGATTCCAATCACGAACCCAAAGAACAGCCGCGTGGAACCCAGGATGCAGCCACGTAGCATCGGGTTCCTGCAGCAGGTCGATCCCAGTAATGAACGGACGCGCCAGTGGACCGAAATCGGCCGCTACTGGCAGGACAAGCAAAAGCGTCCGCGCCACAAGTTCCTGCATGCGCGCGCGCGACAATACAAATACGCCGCCTACATTGCGTCCTGGGAGGCCAAGGTCGAACGCATCGGGAACCTGAACTACCCGGAAAAGATAAAACGCCTGGGCCTGTCCGGCAGCGTGGTCCTCGATGTGGCCATTCGCGCGAACGGATCGATCTATGACATTCACGTCGTTCGCTCGTCCGGAAACAAGCTCCTGGACAACGCCGCAATTCGCGCGGCGCGACTGGCGGCACCGTTCGAACCCTTCCCGCCGGACATCCGGGAAGAGACCGACATCCTCCACCTGACCCGGACGTGGGAATTCAACATGGCCCCGGGGACGACCGGCTAGCCGGCTTGCGCGCCGCCGGTTGCTGGCTGATACTACACCGAATGGGCACGTTCACGCCGCTCACCAACCAGCTCCTCATCGCCATGCCGGCGTTGGCTGACCCGAATTTTTCCCGAACCGTCACCCTGATCTGTGATCACAGCCCCGACGGCGCCCTGGGCCTGGTGATTAACCGCCCGCTTGAGCTCGCTCTCGGCGATCTGTTCGATCCACGCCATTGCCGAAGACCGGGGCCCGGACACCTGGCTCGTTGCCCTGGGCTATGCCGGCTGGGGCGCCGGCCAACTGGAACAGGAGATGGCGGACAATGCGTGGCTCAATGGCCCGGCGGACAACCGCATCCTGTTTCATACCCCACTGGCGGAACGGTGGCAGGCCGCGGCAGCCCGGCTTGGCGTAGACCTCAGCACGCTGCACGGCGGCGCCGGCCACGCCTGACCATGGGTGGACGAAATCTGCTCGGCTTCGACTACGGCGAAAAAACCATTGGCGTTGCAGTTGGCAATACCGGCACCGGTCAGGCCCATCCCCTGACCGAGATCGGCCGCGTGCGTGGCCAACCGGACTGGGACGCAATTGCCGGTCTTGTGCAGGAATGGAACCCGGTTGCGTTGGTTGTGGGCCTGCCCCTGAAGATGGATGGAAGCGACAATCCGGTCACCGGGGCCGCGAGAAAGTTTGGTAATCGCCTGCACGAACGCTACAATCTGCCCATATATATGGTAGACGAGCGGCTCACAACGCGGGAGGCGAGGTCCGATCTCATCGACGCCGGCGTTCCCGTTCGCCGCCACAAGCCGGTTCTCGACAGACTGGCGGCACGCAGTATCCTCCAGACCTTCCTGAGTGAACATTCGGAGTCCGACCTTGAGCGAGCGGATTGATATCGACGCGGCCATCTCACGCATGGCGGACGAACTACGGCCGCAACTCAAGCGTGACCCGCTCATGATCGGAATCCACAGCGGTGGTGTCTGGATTGCCAGGCGTCTTCACCAGGCCCTCGGACTGACCGAACCCCTGGGCGCGCTGGACATCTCGTTTTACCGGGACGACTTCACTCGCATCGGAATCAACCCCCAGGTGAAGGCGTCCGATCTGCCGGTGGACATTGATGATCGACACATCATTCTCGTCGACGATGTCCTTCACACGGGGCGAACCATCCGTGCCGCAATGGACGAACTGTTCGATTACGGGCGACCCGCATCCATCACCCTGGCGGTGTTGATCCTGCGCCCGGAGGGCCGCGAACTGCCGATCCAGGCAGACGTGGTCGGGACCACGCTGGAGCTGGCACCGGACCAGCGGGTGAAGCTGACCGGTCCGGAACCCCTGGAACTGCGCATCGGGGAGGCTCGCCGGTGAGCGCCGATCTGCAATTTGACGCCCGCGGACGACTGCACCATTTCCTCACCATCGAGGGTCTGCCCCGGGAGACCCTGGTCGAAATACTGGACACCGCCGAATCCTTCGTCTCGGTGGGCGAACGGGAGATCAAGAAGGTCCCGCTCCTGCGCGGCAAGACGGTGGTAAACCTGTTCTTCGAGGCCAGCACCCGCACCCGCACCACCTTCGAGATCGCGGCCAAACGCCTGTCTGCCGACGTGATCAATCTCAATCCCGGCATTTCGTCCACGCGCAAAGGCGAGACCGTGCTGGATACCATCGACAACCTGGAGGCCATGCGCACCGACCTGTTCGTCGTGCGTCACAACCAGAGCGGCGCCGCCTATCTGATCGCCAAGCATCTGCCGCCACACGTCCGCCTCATCAACGCCGGCGACGGGCGTCA
>JARRJV010000016.1:0-14053 GCA_037388825.1 Acidiferrobacteraceae bacterium
CGTCGATTACGCGGCTACCCAGAATCAGACTGCTCACGGGGCTGAAACGCACCCGGAAGTCTGGACCGGTCTCAAATACGTTTACTCTCTGCTGGTTGGCCGGGGTGGCTGGGCTCAGTGGGTCAACGGTGGACATCGCGAGCCGATCCCGTGCGGCCCAGGTGAAACGATCTGGCGAGATGATCCACAGCCCGTTCGCATCGAGCGTTCCGGTTAGGTTGTTGCCAAAAGTATCGTATACATAGTCGCGGTAAAATCCTTCCCCGCGAACATCGATCCTGGCGGTCGACGTCGTGTCAGCGTAGGCGCCGCCAAGACGGAGGGTTTGGGTGATGTCGGATGTGGGGCTCAGAGAGCGGGTAATGTTGTCGCTATATTCCAGAGAATAGCCGGCCAGAAACGCGGTCTGCGCTGCCCGCGCATGGGATCCGCCAGACAGCAGCGCGACCACAACGAACCCCAGTACCGGAACGTACCGGTTGTACACCCGGCCCCCTTGTTTTTCCATTCCCCTATCATCCTGTCGTTTTGTCGCAGCTTCCTGTGGATCGATGCCATCGCCGCCAGCTATGTGCCGTTGTCTGGTACAGGTGCGAAATGTGCCACAGAACCGACTATTCGCTCTTTTGCCACAGCGATCTCAGCCGATCGATCGCGACTTTTGACGCACGGGGAATATCCCAAAGCGTCTTCAGTTTCTCGATTGCCACGTCCGGCACATGAGGAACGTCATTAAAGACAGCTCCGAGAAATTTGTCCTGTCCGATCGCCCTGGCCGCATCCACGATGCGCTGTTGTGTGAACCTGCCATAGGGAACCACCAGAATCACGTAGTCGCATAGGTCCGTCAGGATCCCCGTATCTGCAGATTCCAGAATCGGTGGCGTATCAATAATGATGTACCTGTCGCGGTAGCGCTGTTTCGCCGACTCGACAAGCTCACTCATCTTCGTCGACGTGAAATACTCTACAAGCCCTTCCCTTTCTCCCCCACTCGGGATGAGCCGCATCCGCCGGATGCCAGTTGGGTGTATGATTTCTTCCATTCCCACGTCGTCCATTTCATCGTCGAGATAGTCGGCCAAGCCGTACCGATCGACTTCCTCCCCCCGATCGCCTTCCTCGCCAAGTTCCATGCCCTGGCTGCGAAAATTGCAGTCAATGACCAGAGCGGTCTTGCTCTCATCAAATGCGAATGCGGCAGCGAGATTCAATGCGGTAAACGTAACGCCGCTGGCATGCGAAATTCCCGTAACCATAATCGTTGGGTTTTCCCCGCCATTCTTCTTGACGATCTTGGTGCGCATCCGCCGATACGCATCCACCACCCCCCGATCCGGCATTTCCGGAGAGATGATTCTCATCTCGGCCAATGCCTGCTTCTCGTATTGCCATGGTTCACGCATGCGCGCGATCTCATAGCGTGGGGAAATCCCCAGGCTCTTGCCGTTAGCCGGAACCAGCTTCCCGGCCGCAACCTCCACCAGTTCCCCTTTGGCTTTCGCGGTCTTCCGGCTTCCGTTACGTCGTTTCACCTTCCGCGAGCCTTCTCTTTCTGCGTCTTTAGGAATATCCCGATGCTCTTCCATATCACAGTATTCCTCTCAACTTGAGAATCCCCGCGACAACCGTGAGCGCCAGCGTCCCCATCACAACAAACGCCAGTCGCCCAAATTCATTTGCCAACGCCGCTTCCTCCGACGGGGTCCCCAAATGGGGAACCACGCTTAATACCGGCAAACCCAACTCCTCCGACAGCAGGGACTCTGTTCTGACGCGAGGATCAAACCGGTACTTCAGCACTAACAGCCCGAACGGCATGCCAACACCCAGCAGAACCCCCATGGCAACAAAATGTACGAAACGCAATCCACTCGGGCGGAGCGGCAAAAACGCGGCCTGATACAATCGCAGCGTGAGCCCTTGCTGCCCTAAATCCATATTCATCGATACGCGCGCGTTTTCGCGCTTTCGCAGCAGGTCGCGATATATGTCCCGATTGACCTCATAGTCCCGGGTAAGTTCAGCCAGTTGCGCCTCGCCGGAGTGAACTCTCTTCCCGCGGTTGATTTCTTCAGACAACATGCGCTCTTTCTCTTTGAGACGCGCCCTGAGCGTATCGATACTGGTTCTTGTATCGGACATCTCGCGCCGCAACTTCTGGTACAGCGGGTTGATGATCAGGCTCTGTTCGACAACATCATCCGTCCCCGACCCTTTTTTCGCTTTCGGATGCTCGCGCTCCTTCCTGTCGGCTATGATCGCCTTCTTCAGATCCTCGATCTGATGTTTGATCGAGACGATGTCCGGATACGTCTCACGGTAGGAAAGCCGCAAGGTATCGAGCTGCGTCTGCAATTCCGAGATCCTGGCAGCGTATTGCGACTCCCGTGACAGGACTCCCGCAACCGCAGTCTCCCCGCTCAACTGCTTCCTCAGGGATTCTGCCTTGATTTGTGCTTCGCGCAGGGCCTCGCGCGTATTCTCGATACCTTCCTGCAAGGTCGTTATTCGATTTCCAACCTGCGTTCCGGTCCCGGGGATCGCGTCAAGATTCTGCGAACGGACCTCCTTGAGTTCTTGTTCCGCCTGCGTCAGTTTCTGGTGGTACTGTTGAACTTGTTTGTTGATAAAGTCGAAGGCACGTTTGCTCTCCTTCACCTGCTCCGCAACGCTCGCCTCCATAAAGAGATCTGCATACTTCTTGACTACGCGGTACGCTTCTTTCGGATCGGTCGAGCTATACGAAATCTTGATCAGATTTCTGCCCACATTTACCACGTCTGTGTGACGTTTTAGTTTCTCAATCCGCTTCTCAAGCTCAAGTGGCGAATCGTTCTTCACCCCGGGGTGGGTATCCTCCAGCACCGCGGTTAGCAGATCCCGGCCATAGATGATCTCTCTCGCATTTCTCGCCCGGTCCTGCACATTGGTTGCAACCGCAGTCCCCTGCATGAGGGGCTCAATGATATTCTTTTGCTCTACGTAAATTGTGGTATACGACGTGTACGTCTTTGGCCATACCAGACCAGCGGATACAAAGGCAATGCAGATCAACGCAAACAGAGCAACGACTGCCTTTCGGTGAAGGTAGGCCTCGTTTGCGATGATCTTTGCGACTTGTTCGATTGGTATATGAACCATATCGCCCCCTAGAACAAACGTTCCGGGACAGTAACCACATCCCCTGGTTCAAGGGCGACGTTCGTCGCCAGCCTGCCGCGAGTCAGTATGTCCCCCAGCTTGATCTTGATCACTTCTGTTTTTCCGCTTCGATGTTTGCGATAAAGCTTCGTTCGGTTCGGTGCTGCGAATTCATTGATTCCGCCGGCGGCCAACACGCAGTCCAGAACTGTCATCCCACGCCGGTACGGCAATGACACGGGGGCGCGCACGGCCCCCGTAACGCGGATCCGTGAAAGATATTCATTGCTACGAAGTTGCGAAACGATAACGGCAACTTGGGGATCGCGTATGTATGCTGACAGACGCTTCTGGATTTCCTGAGCAACCTCTTGCGTCGTGTGCCCACCGGTGGACACATCACCAATGAGCGGCATCGAAATCTTGCCATCCGGGCGGACGGGTACGGTTACTGACAAGTCAGGATTGCGCCATACGGAAATCTTGACGACATCATCGACGCCAATGCGATACACACCGACAAGCTTCGAAACGCCAGACATCTCCGGCTTGTCCGCTGCGCTGGACCCGGCCTTCGACACGGAATTTGATGATGTCGATGGACCCGCGGGATTGCTCGCACAGGCGGATACCATCAACAAGATCAGAACTACTACAACCGAATGCACCCCACGTCCCATAACCTTGACGTCTTCCAATTTCCCCTTGCGTTGATACAGGGCGACGGCCGCCTTTGGAGTCTGGCTGGCATCGTCATGCCCTCTGTGTCCTCGCCACCTCGGGCAGCCATTGCACCTGCTTCCGCAATGAACCCACCGCCGGCACAGGCAACCCTGCACAACCAGTGGGACCGTAGCATCACAGGCGTGACCGCTTCTTCCTGGTGACGGACCCCGAATATCCGTTTGTACTTCTTGAACCAGTTGATGATTCGGTGATGTAGTTTTTTTCTCACCGAACCACCCGCTGGCCGGATTCAATTTTCTTCTTTTCCGGGTTCGACCACAAGTAGCCCCCCCTGTATGCTCGACGTGGAACGGCGCCTCCACATCACCGGACTTCCCCGCGGCCGGTTGCCAGGGATGCAGAACGAAGGAAATATTGTTATTTTCCAGATTCATATAGCGATAAACTCCATTCGTTATTAAGAATCGACAGGGTCGAATGATGCCGCGGTACTATTCACGATCGCATAACCATTGGCAAAAACTGGCACAAACGCGATTTACTGAACGACTGGCGATGGGAAATGTGCAACACGCATGCCATTCGCTGTCCCGGTGGACCGCGGCCCGCATGAACTAGTCTGGTGGGTTACGTGACGAATACCAACGAAATCCGCCGCTGGTACCGGACGCTCGGACTCGAACCGGGATGCGACTGGAATGACATACGCGCCGTGTACCGGAGACTGGCGCAAAAGTGGCACCCCGATCGCTTTCCGGAAGGCTCCCCAGAGGGCGAAGAAGCGCGCCGGAAAATCGTCCAGATCAACCAGGCATACCAGAGCCTGTCGGACTACCGAAGGCGACATGGGAGCCTCCCCCGTTTCCCCAAAGAGACTTCCGCGAACCCGTCCCGGGAATCACAGGGATCTTCCTGGGCAACACAGCCGTCGTCGGTATTCGATGATGGGTGGAAGGGGCGGCGGCGCGATCACGACTCTGACCGTGGCACACGGGCCCGATGGCGGCCAAGACTGATTTGGCTCCTCGGCCTCAGTCTGGTGGTTCTGTTTGGCTACGACGAGTTGTTTCCGCCGCCGAGCCCGGATGCCACGCGCTACAGTGCCCTGGACAAAGCCGACAATCGGGGGCCGGACCGGGACTTGGTGTCTCCCGCCCCCTCGCCCGGCATTGCCACAACCGACGCCTCAAGTTACTTCACGATTGGGTCCAGCCGACAGGACGTGCTTCGGATTCAGGGTACCCCATCCCGAGTCACCGAAGACACCTGGCACTATGGCCGGTCGAAGGTATTCTTCGAAAATGGCAAGGTAAGTGGCTGGAAAGAAAGTCCAGGTGATCCTCTGTCTGCCATTCCCCCTCAGGAAGAGGCCCCCGCCCCGGCGGACGCGCCGACCCGAAACGTCCAATTCTCCATCGGGTCAACCAAGGCGGAAGTGCTCGCCGCCCAGGGCGAGCCGATCATCAAAACCGATACACTCTGGGACTATGGCGTTTCCAAAGTCTACTTCCGCAGAGGCAGAGTATCGGGCTGGTACAACTCGCCCATAGACCCGCTGCACACCAAAGAATAGTCCCGGCCGGAAACATCTCGATCGGCCCGTGCTTGCCCGAGCTATCAGCGCGCGCCTCGGCCGAACAGAACCACCTGCGCGGTTTGAAACATTATGATCAAGTCAAGGAACAAGGTGTGGTTCTTGACATAGTACAGGTCATACTGAAGTTTCTCTTTTGCATCCTCAATCGAGGATCCATACGGATAACAGATCTGTGCCCAGCCGGTGATTCCCGGTTTTACGGCGTGCCGGGCGGAATAGTACGGGATCTTGCTGATCAGCTGATTCACGAAGAAGGGCCTTTCCGGCCGCGGACCAACGAAACTCATATCCCCCTTCAGCACATTGAACACCTGAGGCAGTTCATCAATGCGCACTTTCCGTATGAACCGCCCGATCGGAGTAACGCGCGAGTCCTTCTGGCTCGCCCACTGCGGTGCGCCCTCTTTCTCGGCATCGACCCGCATACTGCGGAACTTCAAAATATCAAAGTTCTGTCCGCATTCTCCCACCCGAGTCTGCCGATAAAATACGGGGCCATTACTGGTCAGTCGGACCGCCAATGCGGTCAGGAGAAAGACCGGAAACGTCAGTAACAGCAGCGATGCACTGACAGCAATATCGAAGACTCTTTTCACTGTAGTGCGGATATTGCTCCGATTGAAACCATCGGAGAATACCATCCAGCTCGGATTCAGCGATTCGAGTTGGACCTTCCCGGTCTCGCGTTCGAAAAACGTTGAAAGATCCACTACGTGGATCCCCTCCATACGGCATTCAAGCAGATCCTTCATATTCAACGTGCCACCCCGACGCTGCCGAATCCCTACCACCACTTCGTCAACCCTGTTCTGCCTGGCCAGGGCCAGCAGCGGAGCATTGTTTGGGACCAGTTGCTCGGGGTCCACTTCGATTTCATGGTCGTCGGCCCGGACAAACCCTACCAAGGCAAATCGATTGTGATTGTCTTTGGATTTCGCGAGTTCGGCGATCTTGGCCGGCCGTGATCCGGTACCCAATACGATTACTCTTCGCCGACCCGCGCCACCGCCAAGAACGACAAAGAACAGGACACGAATTGCGGTCACAGCGGCAAAAGCAATCACCAGTGAGATTCCCAGTACTCCTCGACCGAGGAACAGATGCGGCACAACATAGAAGATGACCGTCAAAGCGGCAAAGCCGAGAACGAAGCTGACGCCGTGCAAGAAATAGGAGTTGCGCTCACCCCAACGGAACTCGGCGTTGTAGAGCCCCAGGACCAGAAAGATCGTGAGCATGGTCGCGGTGATGACAATCGCTCGACCATAGAGGGGGCCAAGTTCGTTCAGGTTTTCCGCCGTGCCGCCCAGGTAGCGCAGATGCGCAGCCGCGTACACGGACCCGAAAAACACCGCTCCCTCAAGAAGCGCCAATATCCACGTAGGCGCATCGAGATAGTGTCGAAAAACACGAATCTTCATCGCCGGCCCCCCCAGTGGCGCAGCAACTTTTTCCTCAGATGGTTCTTGTTCGTCGGGACCGCGTCTCCCCGCAGAGCACGCCCGACTCTAATCAGGATGGGTCCGGTGCGATCCCCAGTTTCCCCTCATCGGCGCACGTTCACGTCGACGAGGGGCGCCGTAGTCGCTTTCCCGACATCCCGGTATTTCTTGAATTCTCCTGTTCCTAAACTATAGCCCACCGCACATTTTTTCCAAGCACACCCGGGAGTGACGGACCCACGCAAGGAAAATTACAATACGCGGCCTTTCGATCCCGATCTGTGAAAAAACGCGGGCCGATTATAGAGTCCACCAGCCAATTTGTGCTACCAGAACGGATGTGCAATATGAACTATGCTCAGACGTAGACTGGAATCACATCAAATCGGTATGCTACGCCCCTTCGGGGAATAGACCGGTCTGCACTGCTGCCGAATTCGCAGCGTCCAACCGGAAAAAAACAGGATCGTGGGCCATTCCCGCGATAAATTTCATTTGGCATAAATGTATTTGTCGTAGACTTGTCGCGGCTTGTCGCGACTCGCGCGGCGGAATAATCGGGGTGTAAAATATGCGTGACCTGAATGAGGCAAGAATCGGCGTCATCGGACTCGGCTATGTCGGACTCCCTCTTGCCGTGGAATTCGGTCGAAAATTCGATACCGTCGGATTCGACATCAATACGGGCCGCATCGACGAACTACGCAGCGGAAAAGACAGCACATTGGAGGTGGAACCGGCAGAGCTGGCGAACGCCACCCACCTTCGATATTCCTCTGAGGCTTCGGATCTATCGACCTGCAACTTTCTTATCGTAACGGTGCCGACCCCGGTTGACCGGCACAAGCAGCCTGACCTGTCCCCATTGCGGTCCGCGAGCAAAACCGTCGGACAGGTTATTCAACCGGGGTCCATCGTCGTCTTCGAATCCACCGTTTATCCAGGCGCAACGGAAGAACAATGCGTTCCGATAATCGAACAGGAATCCGGACTTGCCTACAACAAGGATTTCTTTGCGGGATATAGTCCGGAACGCATAAATCCCGGAGACAAGAATCATCGCGTGACGTCGATCGTCAAGGTCACGTCGGGATCAACGCCAGAAATCGCTGACTTCGTCGATAGAGTCTATTCCGCGATTATCACCGCCGGTACCTTTCGCGCATCAAGCATTCGGGTAGCCGAAGCTGCGAAGGTGATCGAGAACACACAGCGGGATCTTAACATCGCGCTGGTCAATGAACTGTCGCTGATTTTCTCCCGTCTTGGAATCGATACCCTGGAAGTGCTCGAAGCGGCAGGCACCAAATGGAATTTTCTTCCCTTTCGGCCCGGGTTGGTCGGAGGGCATTGTATCAGCGTAGATCCCTATTATCTGACACACAAAGCGCAGGAGATCGGCTATAACCCGGAAATCATCCTGGCCGGTCGTCGCATCAACGACGCGATGGGAGGCTATGTCGCGGATCGGGTTGTCAAACTGATGACCCAGCGCCGGATTCACGTGGCAGGATCCAGGATTCTCGTGATGGGTTTTGCGTTCAAGGAAGATTGTCCAGACCTGCGCAACAGCCGCGTGATTGACATCGTCCAGGAATTCAGAAGTTTTCACGCAACGGTCGATATCTTCGATCCCTGGGTCAATCCCGAGGAGGCGAAAGAGGAGTATGGCGTGGATCTGACCACGGCGCCGCAGGACAATCAGTATGACGCAATTGTGGTCGCCGTTGGGCACAGCCAGTTTCGGGAGATGGGCGCCAACGCAATTCGCAAACTGGGTCGCGAGGACTGCATCTTGTTTGACGTGAAGTCAGTCTTCCCCAGCGAATATGTCGACGGCAGGTTGTAACAATCGGCACGGCCCAAGAACGGTCGGCAGCACATGATCATCCAGAAAACAGGAAGAAATAGATGAAAGTACTTGTTACAGGTTCCGCGGGATTTATCGGGTCAGCGCTTTCCATGCGCCTGCTTGAACGCGGGGATGAGGTCATCGGCATTGACAATCTCAACGACTACTACGACGTCAATTTGAAGAAAGCGCGTCTGGAACGAAACCT
The DNA here is from genome assembly GCA_037388825.1 of Acidiferrobacteraceae bacterium. Classification (NCBI taxonomy): domain Bacteria; kingdom Pseudomonadati; phylum Pseudomonadota; class Gammaproteobacteria; order Acidiferrobacterales; family Acidiferrobacteraceae; species Acidiferrobacteraceae bacterium. The sequence goes on from JARRJV010000016.1 coordinate 8,931, forward strand.
GAACCACGATGCCTATACGGATGTCAGAGTCGATCTTGAGGACCGGGAGAAGATCGCCCAGGTATTTGCGCAGCACCAGCCGCATCGGGTAGTAAATCTTGCGGCTCAGGCCGGCGTGCGGTACTCGCTCGAGAACCCCCATGCCTATGTGGATACGAATCTGGTCGGCTTCGTCAATATCCTGGAAGGCTGCCGACACAATGGCGTTGAACATCTCGTATATGCCTCCAGCAGTTCGGTATATGGCGCCAACACCAATATGCCATTCTCGGTGCACGACAACGTCGATCATCCGGTGAGCCTGTATGCTGCCACCAAGAAAGCCAACGAACTGATGGCGCATACCTACAGCCACCTTTACCGACTGCCCACCACGGGTCTGCGATTCTTCACTGTGTACGGTCCCTGGGGCAGGCCGGATATGGCCCTGTTTCTGTTCACGCGCAATATTCTCGAGGGCAAGCCCATTGATGTTTTCAACTATGGAAAACATCGGCGAGACTTCACCTATATCGACGATATCGTCGAGGGCGTTGTCCGGACTCTGGATCGGATCCCGGAGCCGAATCCGGACTGGTCCGGAGACAAACCCGATTCAGCGTCCAGTCTGGCGCCGTACCGGCTCTACAACATCGGCAACAATCAACCCGTTGAGCTCCTTCACTACATCAAGGTGCTGGAAAACTGCCTTGGGAAAAAAGCAGAACAGAACCTGCTGCCCTTGCAGTTGGGCGACGTTCCGGATACGTATGCCGACGTCGACGACCTGGTCCGGGACACCGGATACAAGCCGATGATGACTGTTGAAGAGGGGATCAGCCGTTTTGTGGACTGGTATCGGGACTACTACCAGGTAGCGTGATCAGGTTCCCTGGTCGGCGGCCACATCCGTCCCTTCAAATCGGGTCGTCTTGATGGCCTCGATGCGATCACGCACCGCCGCCGCCTCCTCGAATTCGAGATTCTGGGCGTGCCGGTACATTTCCTTCTCGAGTTGCTGTAGCAACTTGCTGAGTTTCGTTGCCGGCATGGCCTCGTAGCGGGCAGCCTCCTCTGCTGCCATTTGGCCCGCCTTGCTACGTGGCCGACCACCCGGGCCACGCCCGGGAACGCCTTCGATGATGTCCCGTATGGCCTTCTGGACGCCCTGGGGAGTGATGCCATGGGCCTCATTGTATTTGGTCTGCCGGCGCCGACGCCGTTCGGTTTCGTCCAGGGTCGCCCGGATGGAGGCCGTAATCGTGTCGGCATACAGAATTGCCTTGCCATGCAGATTGCGCGCGGCACGCCCCACCGTCTGGATCAGCGATCGGGTCGATCGAAGGAAACCTTCCTTGTCCGCATCGAGGATCGCCACCAGCGAAACCTCCGGCATATCCAGACCCTCACGCAGAAGATTGATCCCCACCAGCACGTCGAACACTCCGGCGCGGAGATCGCGGATGATTTCTACCCGCTCCACCGTCTCAATGTCCGAATGCAAATAGCGTACGCGCACCCCGTGTTCGTTCAGATAATCCGTGAGATCCTCGGCCATCCGCTTGGTCAGGGTGGTTACCAGGACCCGCTCCCCCGCCTGCGCGCGCAGGTTGATCTCCGAGAGCAGGTCGTCCACCTGGCTCGCGACCGGCCGGATCTCTACTTCCGGATCCAGCAGACCTGTAGGGCGGACCACCTGGTCGACGACCGTTGGACAGTGCTCCAGTTCATAGGGCCCCGGGGTCGCCGACACGAAAATGGTCTGCGGCATCATGGCCTCGAATTCATCGAAGCGCAGTGGCCGGTTGTCCAGTGCCGACGGCAACCGGAATCCGTATTCCACCAGAGTCTCTTTGCGCGACCGGTCCCCCTTGTACATGGCACCGATCTGCGGCACCGTAACGTGACTTTCGTCGAGCACGAGAATCGCATCATCGGGCAGATAGTCGATCAGTGTCGGAGGCGGTTCCCCGGCCGCCCGCCCGGAAAGGTACCGTGAGTAGTTTTCGATTCCCGCGCAGTAACCGATTTCCTGCATCATCTCCATGTCGAAGCGCGTGCGCTGCTCCAGCCGCTGCGCCTCGACCAGCTTGTCCGCCTGGCGCAACTCGTCGAGACGGACTTTCAATTCCTCGCCAATCTGCTCCACCGCGTGCAGGATTGTTTCCCGCGGTGTGACGTAGTGGGACTTCGGGAAAACCGTCGTGCGCGACAAGCGCTCTACGACTTCGCCCGTCAGCGGGTCGAACTGGGACAGGGCATCGATCTCGTCTCCGAACAATTCCACCCGGACGGCCAGCCGCTCCGAATCGGCCGGATAGATATCGATCACATCGCCTCGTACGCGAAAGGTACCGCGCCGTAACTCCATGTCATTGCGCGTGTACTGCAGCTCCGCCAGGCGCCGCAGGATGGCGCGTTGATCCGTTGGCGCGCCGGCGCGCAGGTGCAGAATCATGCCATGGTAGGACTGGGGGTCGCCCAGACCGTAGATGGCGGAGACCGTTGCGACGATGATGCTGTCGCGGCGCTCCAGCAGGGCCTTGGTGGCGGAAAGGCGCATCTGTTCGATGTGTTCGTTGATGGATGCATCCTTCTCGATATAGGTATCTGATGACGGTACGTAGGCCTCGGGCTGGTAATAGTCGTAATAGGAGACGAAATACTCGACGGCATTGCGCGGGAAGAAATCGCGCAGCTCGGAATACAGCTGCGCGGCCAGGGTCTTGTTCGGCGCCATAACCAGAGCGGGCCGCTGAATGCGGGCAATCACGTTTGCAACGGTGAACGTTTTGCCGGAACCGGTGACGCCCAGGAGGGTTTGCCAGGCCTCCCCCGCGGCCATACCCTCGGTCAGGGCATCGATCGCGGCCGGCTGGTCGCCGGCCGGCTCATAGGGGCTGCTCAGTTCAAAAAATTCGCTCATCTACTGTTCGCGTGGCAGTTCTTGGAATATATTAACGCAGTTTTCTGTAGCCCGTTTTCCCGGATCTCGCACCCTTGTCAAAGCCATTCCTTTCGCAACGCGTTCAGCGGATCAAGCCTTCGCCCACGCTGGCCGTCACCAATCGCGCGCGCGAACTGCGTGCCGCCGGCAAGGACGTTATTGGCCTCGGGGCTGGTGAACCGGATTTCGATACGCCCGAACACATCAAGGAAGCGGCAATCCAGGCAATTCGCGACGGGTTCACGAAATACACCGCCGTCGACGGCACGCCGGAACTGAAACAGGCAGTCATCGCCAAGTTCCATCGCGACAACGGCCTGGACTATGACGCGGACCAGATCCTCGTTTCCTGTGGCGGCAAGCAGAGTTTCTTCAACCTGGCGCAGGCTTTGCTGGATGCCGGCGATGAAGTAATCATTCCTGCCCCGTATTGGGTGTCCTATCCGGATATGGTGCTTCTGGCCGATGCGAAACCGGTGATCCTCCACGCCGGCATTGAGCAAGGGTTCAAGATTACGCCGCGACAGCTGGAGGCCGTGCTGACGGACCACACTCGGCTGTTCGTGATCAATAGCCCCTCCAACCCCACGGGGGTCGCCTACACGCGTGCCGAACTGGCGGCCCTGGGAGAGGTCTTGCGGGGATGGCCCGAGGTAGTCGTCGCGACCGACGATATGTACGAGCATATCCTGTGGGCGAATGAGCCCTTTTCCAATATCGTCACTGCCTGCCCGGATCTTCTCGATCGCACGGTGGTTCTCAACGGTGTTTCCAAGGCTTATTCCATGACCGGCTGGCGGATTGGCTATGCGGCCGGCCCGACAGAACTGATCGGGGCCATGAAGAAGATCCAGTCCCAGAGCACGTCCAACCCGGCATCGATTTCCCAGGCGGCCGCGCGCGCCGCCCTGGACGGCGACCAGGGCTGTATCACGCCGATGTTGCAGGCCTTCCGCCAGCGCCATGACCACGTGGTGGAACGACTGAACCGTATCGCGGGATTTCGGTGCCTCCCGGCTGACGGAACGTTCTACGCGTTTCCGGATGTTCGCGAGACTGTTTCCGCCCACGCCGGCATCGCTGACGACGTGGAACTGGCTGAATGGATCCTGAATGATGCCGGCGTGGCCCTGGTGCCCGGTTCCGCCTTTGGCGCCCCTGGCTATCTGCGCCTGTCTTTTGCCACCGATATGGCATCCCTTGATTCTGCGCTGGACCGGATCGAAGGCCTGCTGGGCAAGAACTAGCCGGGCCGTCCTCGTCCTGTCACACCCAAAGTGACTCGCTGCCAGAACCTCCGCGAAAAGCCGTCAGGCGGCCTTGTCGCATTCGAGCACGACCCATAGAATAATAGTCTGCTGTCGCCCAATTCCGGCAGGAAGCCGAATGGCGCGATTTCACAAAGCGCAAATCAAGGAGGATGAGCGTGAGAAACCTTTTCGTGCCCCACTCCGGGGTATTCTGTCCCGTTTTTCGGGCACCGGCCCGACAGGCGGGCTTCAATCTCGTCGAAATCCTGACCGCGGTCACCGTTCTGGCCATCCTTGGCAGCCTGGCCCTGCAAGCGGGGCAACTGCTTCGCCGGGAAATGACGTCGTCCGAAGTGAACGACCTCATGGCCTCCCTGTCCTATGCACGCAGCACCGCGATCAAGACGAGACAGACCATCACGGTCTGTAAAAGTGATGACGGGCAGCGATGCGGTCGTGGTGCGAGCTGGGACGGAGGCTGGATCACGTTTGTCGACCGGGACCGGGACCGGATCGTGGACCCGGAAGACCAGCTCCTGCGCGTCCACGAGGCCCTGCCGGCCGGGAGCCGGTTGCGGGACGGATCGGGATATTTCTACTACGTGATGTTCAAACCGGACGGCTCCGGATGGCCCAATGCCACGTTCACCTTCTGCGGACCGGCCGGATACCGTCGCGCCATCGTCCTGTATCGGACGGGCCGGGCCCGGGTTTCGCCCCTGTCCTCGGGCCGGACAGCGCTGGATTGCGGTCTTTCTTGACCGGTCCGGGGGGCGTCAGTACCATACGCGCCCTCTTCCCCGGTAGCTCAGTTGGTAGAGCAGAAGACTGTTAATCTTTTGGTCGGCGGTTCGAGTCCGTCCCGGGGAGCCAAAATATCCGAGCGCCGCCTCCTGTACCCGGCAACCCGATACGGCCGGCCCGCGCGCACCGCGTCAGCCGTCTGC
>JARRJV010000016.1:14107-38460 GCA_037388825.1 Acidiferrobacteraceae bacterium
GAGACGGCTTGTCGAGCCGGATGTCGTATTCGCCCCCAATCCCGCGAATGTCGTACACCGTCACCGCCTGCTGCAGGCCCTTGGCGCGCACACCGTAGACACCGTCCAGGTCCAGACCTTCTCCTGCGCAGGTCACAGTAGATTCGGAAGCCAGCACACGTCCGCCGTCGCAACTGGCCTGGATACGCGCAGCGACATTGACGGCGTTGCCGACGATTCCGTACTTGATCCGTTTCTCGGACCCGATATTCCCGACGACCACGTCGCCGGTATTGAGACCGATCCCCATCTCCACCGTTGGCAGGCCATCCATCCCGTTGATGCGATTTACGTCTTCCATCGCCTGTTGCATCTCCAGGGCGCACGCGACTGCAGTGCGGGCATGATTCTCCATCGGCACGGGGGCGCCAAAGAAGGCAAGAATTCCGTCGCCGAAAAATTCATTGATTGTGCCTCCATGCACGCCAATGACGTCCGTCATGACACCAAAGAAATTATTGACCAGGCGAACCACCTCGGTGGGTGACAATTGTTCGGCAAGCGGGGTGAAACCCCGCAAATCTGCAAACAGGATCGTCAGTTCATGCAAATCGCCGCCGAGGGCCAAACCCGTGGGTGAGTCCAGCAGCTGTTCCACGACCTCATCGGTGAGATAGCGCCCAAAGGCGGCGCGAATGAAGTCGTTGCGAGCCTCCAGTCTGCTCAACAGTTTCCGGTTATGATCATTGGTGAACTTCAATGCGAGTTGTGTGTCCACTCGCGCCATCATGACCTTCATGTCGATGGGCTTGGTCACATAGTCGTTCGCACCCAGTTCCAGCGCCTCGATAATATCCTGGCTGTCGTCCCGTGCCGTTGCCATGATCACCGGTAACTCGGCCCGCCCGCGCTTCTCACGAATTGCCCACAGAACATCGTAGCCACTCATCTCCGGCATAACGATATCGAGAAGGACCAGGTCGAATGGACCGGCTTCGATTGCCGCAATCGCCTGCCGGCCACTTTGCACGCTTTCCGCATCGTAGCCGCGCATGGCCAGACGCCGCGTTAACAACTCACAGTTGTTCGCGTTGTCATCCACGACCAGAATGCGTGCGGTTTCTTCGCTCATTCGGTTATTCTTTCTCTTTCCCGATCCCATCGCGACCCTAGGGCGCGTACAGGAAGATTTCGTCCGCGAGTTCCGTAGCCAGATAATAGCCGGGCAGAAGCCGGTTGATCTCTTCGGCGGCATAGCGGGCCTTGCGAAAATCGCCGCGAGCGAGATAGCTCTCCCCCGCCTGAAAATACCAGTAAGATGCGGCATACGGGCAGCGATGAATCCCCCACCCCTTTTCCCGCATCAGGCCCATATGTAGCTGGGCCTCGGCCAGGCCCTGCTGTGCTGCGCGCCGGAACCAGTAGACGGCCCGTTCCAGATTCTGCTGCGTACCCAGTCCCTGTGCAAAGAACACGCCAAGATTATACTGCGACCGGACATTACCCTGTTCGGCGGCCAGCTTTGTCCAGTAAAAGGCCCGTTTCCCGTCCCGGGGAAGCCCTCCAACACCGGACCCATACATCATGCCCAGCAAGGCCTGCGCGCGGAGGTCCCCATGCCGGCCCTCGCGGTGCAGTTTCAGCAATTCCGGCCGGGTCGTGCCGGAAGGCGGCCGCGCCAGTTCGCCAGAGGGCCCGGTTTGGCAACCCATGAGGGCCACGACCCACACCAGGAGTATTCCAGCCAGCCCCGCCCTGACGGGTTTCACATTCCCTTCTCCTGATCCATCGATGCAAGACCTTGCATAGCGTATGCCAAATACAGTTATAGCCGAAAACCGTAGCGGAAACCTTGGCAAGGTGGAGGTTTCGGGGATCGACACCAGAAATGGGTGGAATCGCCTGAGCGCCCTTGTCGGGCGCAGCATCGAATCGTTACAGTGGGGCCCATTCTAAAGAACATTGCCGCAGGAGGAGACTGGAATGATCGGAAAGAAGAACATCGCTTTTGGCTTTCTTTATCTCGTACTGAGCGCGTCCCTGGGTCCCTACATGATCGTGACCCAGTTTCCGGCGGTCGCCCAGAGCCAGGCCGCGAAACAGGCCAAGATGAGCGCCCTTCAGCTGGCCCAGAGCAATGGTTTCGTTGATGAAAACCTGAATACCATGACTCCGAAACAGATTGCCGAAGCGAACACCGGGGCCATCCTCGCCCTGTCGGCCAACCTGAACGCGCAGGCACCCGTCGACGCTATCAAGGGCGGTCCCCATGCGCACGGAAATCTCGAGGCCCTGCTGAATGTCGTTGCCGGAATTGTCCTGTGCTTCCTTGCCCTGCCGATCCTGTACAAGCAGATTCTCAGCTGGCTGTTCATCGGCGGCGCGGTACTGCACTCGGGCATTTGGTACCTCGCCGTTGTCCTGCAATGGGGATGGGCCATCTCGTGGACCACGGGCCCGCTGGCCGTCATCGGCCCGGTACTGGTCCTCGCGGGCTTCGGCCTCATGGGCATCGCCGTAATCCTTGGCTTCAGGGGCGAGATCGTGCGCGACTAGGCACGCGCTCGACGGCTCAGTCGGTACTGAGGGTCACGAAGGCGACTGCGTATTCCCGCTCATCCGCGAGACTCAGGTGCGCGGAGCGAATCTCGTGGCTGGCCACGAATTCTGCCGCATAGCCATCGAATTCAAGGAGGGGACGGCCATTGGCGTCGTGTGAGACGCCAATGTGCCGAAGATGCAGACCCTTGCGGAAGCCCGTGCCCATCGCCTTGGCCGTCGCCTCCTTGGCGGCAAACCGCTTGGCCAGAAAGTGTGCCGGTGCCTGAGCGCGCTGGAAATCCCCGTATTCGCGGTCGGTCAGGATCCGGCGTGCAAAGCGGTCGCCCCGCTGTGTGAGGATGCGCTCCATCCGCCCTACCTGGACGATATCGGTGCCGATGCCGAAAATCATTCCGCGGCCGCTGCGCACATCAGCGCCTTCATCTCCCGAACCGCTTCGCGGAAGCCGGTGAAAACAGCCCGGGCAACGATGGAATGACCGATGTTCAGTTCGGCGACCCCGGGTATGGCGGCGATCTCCTGGACATTGTGATAGTGCAGGCCGTGACCCGCATTGACCTGCAGACCCAGGTCCTGACCCAGACGGATCGCCTGCTGAATCCGGGTCAGTTCCCCGTGGCGCTCGCGTGCGCCGACGATGTCGGCGAAGTGTCCCGTGTGAATCTCAATCACGGGTGCGCGCACGCGTTCCGCTGCCTCCACCTGTGCCGGATCAGCGTCGATAAAGAGAGAAACCCGTACCCCCGCCTCCGCCAGCTGCGCGCAGGCATCGGCAATCCGGTTCTCCTGCCCGGCCACGTCCAGTCCTCCCTCCGTGGTAAGCTCCTCGCGACGTTCCGGCACCAGACAGCAGTCTTCGGGGTGGAGCCGGGTCGCAAACTCCAGCATCTCCGCGGTTACCGCCATTTCAAGGTTCAGGCGAGTCTGTTTCGCCTGCTGCACCAGTTCCACGTCCCGCTCCTGAACGTGACGCCGGTCCTCTCGCAGGTGCATCGTGATCGCGTCCGCGCCCGCAAGCTCGGCTTCCATTGCGGCGTACACCGGATCGGGATAGCGGGTGCCACGCGCCTGGCGCAGGCTGGCCACATGGTCGATGTTCACACCAAGCTGGATCAATCTTGATCTCCTTCTTCTTCTACGGCGCGGCGTGACGTCACCGCGCTAAAGACTCTCCGACTTTGCAGAGGCTTGTAGTCGAGGCGATGCGCAATCACGGTCCGCATCAGGCCCTTCAGCTCCATCAACACCGAGGGCTCGTCGATCTCGCCTCGTTCCAGCGCCAGCAGGGTTTGCCCGTGAATCCGGGCTTCGCCGGGCTGGCCGACGATGCGGTGGGGCCCTTCGTCGGGCACATACTGGTACAGGGCATCGGCATCGATGGCTGCATTATTGGTCACATCGTGGTCCAGAACCAGACCATAACCCAGCTCCTGCAACAAACGGTATTCAAAGCGGCGCAGCGCCACATCCAGATTCCCTCCCCTGCCCAGCTCATCGAGGCCCTGCACATAGGCGTCGAACAATTCTTCGTGGGGATCATGCCGATGCAGCAGGCGCATCAGCAGCTCGTTGATGTAAAAGCCACAGTAGACAGCGTCGCCCGTCAGGGCGCGTGATGGTCCCGCAGCCTCGACCGCTCCCAGGACGCCCAACTCACCGGTCCCGGACCAGGACACCAGCAAGGGCTGGAACGGTGCCAACAGGGCACGCTGCCGGCTGCGTGGTCGACGGGCCCCCTTGGCCAGCACACCAATCCGGCCATGATCGCGGGTGAACAATTCGATCAGGAGCGACGTTTCGCTGTAGTCATGCTGATGCAGAACAAATGCTGCCTGCTGTGCAACTCGCATCAGCGGTCCTCGTCTATATACCCCAGTCCGTGCAGGGCGCGTTCACTGTCTGCCCAGCCCTCACGCAGCTTGACCCACACGCGCAAGAAAACCTTTTCACCGAACAGCTTTTCCATCTCCAGTCGCGCGGCACTGCTGATCGCCTTGATCCGCTCGCCCTCCTTGCCGATAAGCACCGCCTTCTGTCCCGGTTTTTCTACATAGATAAGCGCATCAATATTGAGCTTCTTGTTGTCGCGACGAAAGCGCTCGATCTCGACCGCGGTGGCATAGGGGATTTCATCACCCACGGCACGAAACACCTGCTCCCGAATTCGTTCCGCCGCCAGGAACCGCTCGCTTCGATCGGTGAGCTGGTCCTGCGGATAGATCGGCGGCTGTTCCGGAAGGTATTTCATCAACACATCTTCGAGCTCGTTCACATTTGTCCCGCGGGCAGCGGATACGGGAACGATTTCCGCGAAGGACATCTTTTTGCCGGAAGACTCGATCAGCGGAAGCAGGGCCTCCGGGGTGGGCAAACGATCGATCTTGTTGATGACGAGGATCACCGGCACGGGCTGGGCGCGAACGGCCTCGAGCACAGGCTCATCCATTTCCCGCCAGCCCTCCGCCGTGATCACCATGGCCACGCAATCGACACCATGCAGCGCCCCGACGATGGCACGTTTCATATAGCGGCCCAAAAGGCGGCTTTCGCCTCCATGCATCCCCGGCGTATCCACCAGCACGAGCTGTCCGTCGGCCCGATTCTTGATTCCAACAACGCGGTGTCGGGTGGTTTGGGGGCGGCGGGACGTGATACTGACCTTTTCGCCGATAATACGGTTCATCAGCGTTGATTTGCCGACGTTGGGACGACCCACAAAGGCGACAAGCCCTGCGCGCATTTGGCTTTCCATCAGTCGGCTTCGAGCAGGGACAAGGCCTTTTCCGCCGCATCCTGCTCCGCGGCCCGCCGCGAGCGACCCGAGCCCTCCACGCGATCGGACAGGCTACTCACGGAACACTCCACGTGAAAGTTCTGGGCGTGTGCCTGGCCGGAAACCTCCAGAACCCGGTAGTCGGGCGTAGGCAGGCCTCGGCTCTGCAGATACTCCTGGAGCCGGGTCTTTGGATCCTTTTCCGTAGCACGGGCATCGAGATCGTACAGCTTGTCCGAGTAGACCCGCAAAATCACATCCCGCACGACGCCAAAATCACTGTCCATCAGGATTGCGCCGAAGACCGCCTCCAGAGCGTCAGCCAGTATGGAGCCCCGATCGAATCCTCCGGTCCGCAATTCGCCAGGGCCGAGGCGCAGGGCCGGACCGAGTTCCAGGCGACGCGCAAGCTCGGACAGGCTTTCTTTTCTGACCAGGCGTGCACGCAGGCGCGTTAGCTCACCCTCGGTCAGCTTTGGAAAGCGCTCATACAGATAGGAGGAAATGGTAAACCCGAGCACGCTGTCACCCAGGAACTCGAGTCTCTCGTTGTTGTCTGCGGCCCGGCTGCGGTGGGTCAGCGCCCGTTCCAGGAGGTTACCGTCCGTGAATTGGTATCCCAGTCTCTCCAGAAAACCGCGGACGGCGTCAACCAAAGTCAGCGCACCGTGACTTCATGATCGAAATAGATGACGGCGGAAATATTTCCTGCCATGGGAATCTCGACCGAGTAGTCCGCATTAATGGTCTTTCCTCCCGATGTGGCCGTGACTTGCACATCCTTGTATGGATCCATGGATGTAATGTAATCGACATCGAACTGTTTGGAGATGCTTGCACGGATATCCTGTATCGTCATATCGCCCGCGCCTGGCTGGCTGGCCACCCGCCGCAAGGCCGAGCCGATCTCGGCATCGGTAATGTACGGAGGCACCAGCTTGAACGCCAGAAAAAGAAAAAACACGCCAATGAAAATAATGAAAGCAACACCCCAGAGGGTGATGCCACGTTGGCTGCTTGTGCCCTGCATATCTACCTCCGGCAGTTCTAGTGAATGGTTTCGCCGATACGTTTCCAGAAAATACGATTCCAGATCCAGCCTTTCTCGCCGAGCTCGTCGTAGCTGAACCAGATAAAAAATGCACGACCGATCAGGTTCTGCTCCGGAACGAATCCCCAGTAGCGACTGTCGTTGCTTCGATCCCGGTTATCACCCATAACGAAATAATGGCCCGCCGGGACGTGAATTTCCAACTTTGGCGCGCCGCCACTTCCCGGATCGGTAAGAATGTGATGCCGGACCCCGCCCAGATCCTCTGTCCACTGCCGCATTTGGGCCAATCGTTCGCCAATCTCCCGGATTTGCACCGGAGGATCCGCGGTCCGGGTTACGGCCTTCCCGTTAATTGTCAACTTCTTGTTTTCGTATATAACATCATCACCCGGTATGCCCACCACCCGCTTGATATAGTTCTTCGAGGGATCCTGGGGATACCGGAATACCACCACGTCGCCGCGATGAGGTTCGCTCACGGGTATCAGTTTCACGTCAAGAATTGGCAGGCGAATTCCATAGCGGAACTTGTTAACCAAAATATAGTCGCCGGGAACCAGACTCGGCAGCATGGACCCGGAAGGAATCGTAAATGGCTCGGCGATAAAGGCCCGCAGCACGAACACGACCAGAATCACCGGGAAGAAGGTTCGTGCGTACTCCACCACGAGCGGTTCGTGCTCCACGGCGGCAATCGCGGTTTCGTCTCCGCCTTCCGCTTTCACCGCCTCTGCCCGGCGCCGGCGGCGCGCGCGCAGGATCGCCCGATCGAACCCCCAGATGCCGCCGGCAATCAGCAGCAGCCACAACATCAATGCCGAAAAATCCATTACTTGTTCTCGTCTACCCGAAGTACCGCAAGAAACGCCTCTTGTGGAATCTCTACCGATCCGAATTGTTTCATACGCTTCTTGCCGGCCTTCTGCTTCTCCAGCAGTTTCCGTTTACGGGTCGCATCTCCGCCATAGCACTTCGCCGTCACGTTCTTGCGCAGGGCCTTCACGGTCTCACGCGAAATGATTTTCGATCCAATCGCCGCCTGAATGGCCACGTCAAACATCTGCCGGGGAATGATCTCCCTCAATCTCCTGGCCAGTTCGCGTCCCCGATACTGGGCCTGGTCCCGATGCACGATGATCGAAAGCGCGTCGACTTTTTCCCCGTTAATCATCACATCGAGCTTTACCATCGGCGACGGTCGAAACTCGACGAACTCGTAATCCAGGGATGCAAATCCGCGACTTACCGATTTCAGACGATCAAAGAAGTCCAGCACGATCTCGTTCAGTGGCAATTCGTAGCTTAGCATGACCTGCCGCCCCATATACTGCATATGGGTTTGAACACCCCGCTTCTCCACGCACAGGCCGATGACCGCACCCACGTAGTCCTGGGGGAGGAGGATGTGCGCCCGCACAATGGGTTCTCGAAACTCGGCAATCCTTGATGGCTCCGGGAGCTTTGCCGGATTTTCAACCTCGATCACAGCCCCGGAAGTGTCAACGATTTGATAAATCACCGTGGGCGCAGTGGTGACGAGATTCAGATTGTATTCCCGTTCCAGGCGTTCCTGGATGATCTCCATGTGCAGCATGCCGAGGAAGCCGCACCGAAAGCCGAAGCCCAGCGCCTGCGATGTTTCAGGCTCGAAGCTCAGCGAAGCATCATTCAGGCTGAGCTTTTCCAGTGCCTCGCGAAAGGCATCGTAGTCCGAGGAATCGACAGGATAGAGGCCGGCAAAAACCTGGGGCTTGATCTCCTTGAATCCGGGAAGCGCTTCTGCCGCCGGCTGGCGCGCATGCGTGATCGTATCGCCAACACGGGCACCGTGGACTTCCTTGATTCCGGCAATCACATATCCCACGTCGCCGGCATACAGCGCGTCGACCCGCTTTCTCTTCGGCGTGAAAATGCCAACCTCGTCGGTTTCATACTCGCTCTTCACGGCCATCATGCGGATCCGCTCGCGTGCGCGCAGAGTCCCATCCATGATCCTGACAAGGACGACCGTCCCGAGGTAGTTGTCGAACCAGGAGTCCACAATCAGTGCCTTCAGGGGAGCGTCTGCATCGCCACGGGGCGGAGGAATGCGGTGGACGATGGATTCGAGGATCTCCGTTACCCCTTCCCCGGTCTTGGCACTGGCGCGAATCGCGTCCTGGGCATCGATGCCGATGATGTCCTCGATCTCGGCAATCACCCGCTCCGGATCGGCGGCCGGCAGGTCGATCTTGTTGAGCACCGGAAGGATCTCGAGATCCAGTTCCGCCGCGGTGTAGCAGTTGGCCACGGTCTGCGCCTGGACACCCTGGGAGGCGTCAACTACCAGTAGCGCACCCTCACAGGCGGTAAGGGAACGGGAAACCTCGTAGGAGAAGTCCACGTGACCCGGGGTGTCGATCATGTTCAGGCGATAGGTATGACCATCCTTCGCCGTGTAGTCCAGCGCCACCTGCTGGGCCTTGATCGTGATTCCGCGTTCACGCTCCAGTTCCATGGAATCGAGAACCTGCTCCTCCATCTCGCGATCGGTCAGTCCGCCACAGACCTGGATAAACCGATCTGCCAGAGTCGATTTCCCGTGATCAATGTGGGCGATGATGGAGAAGTTGCGGATTCGTTCCGGATTCCAGTGTTTCATGGGTCGGGGACCAGCAGTCAGGGCCCCGGTCTGGATGAAGTGTTCTGAAGGGGGGTCAGGCGTTCAGCACCGAAGCCGCGCGTATCATAGCCGATCCCGCCAGCGAGAGAAATATGCCGAGGGCGGTTCAGGGCTTTTCCGTACGGGGTGATACCGAGTCCGCGATCATGGCCACCGTGGCGGGCGGCACCTCGCCCACGACAGTAATATGGTCGTCGCCCGCGACCCGGCCGTAGGCATGGACCGCGCCCATCCCCGTGGCACCGTGTATCGAGTGTTTCGCCCGCTCGTCCTTGCGCTCGATAAACACCGACACCGCTGCCAGGCCATCCGAATACACGAGATGCTCGATCTCCTGCTTGTGCATCGGACCCTTGCGGGAAATCTGTTTCGTCAGCTCGAAACCGGACGGCAGGCGCGTTGCGCGCCAATGGGTTTCCATGGTCGGCTTCGCGGAACTGTCGGTTTCGCGGTGCCACACCATGCCCTTGCCCGTGTACCGTGGCTGCAGGTCCTTGTCCGCGATCGGGTGATCAATGGAAATGTTGGTAAACATGAACTGCTCGATGATGTGTCCCTGCGGGTCCACCAGGTTGGACTTCAACAGCAATCCGGTCTTCCTGTCTGCCCAGAGGTGGTAACCGTATCGATAGCGGTCGTGGGGTTTTACGACCACCATCTGCGCCATCCGGTCGGCGATGCGATTCACGCCACCAAGCATCAGCGTATAGTTGCGGGTCACCCGGTCCAGGCGCTTTGGCAGAAGGGCCGGGAAACTCTTGTCACTGGTCTTGCGGTGTTCGACGACCACGGAATTCCTGTCCGGCAGATAGCACACGACGTCCCGGTCGTTGCGAATAATTTCCCGGGCTACCCCGTTGAGCGAGGTCAGAAGCTCGCGCGGCTTCCCATTCCTCGCCCGATGCACGATCCGCATGGCCTCGATCTGGTCACCATGCCGATAGACAAACGTGCCCGCATAGTTGTGCTCCTGCACTGCCCGGCCCATGGACATCATCCAGTCGCGAGCGGACTTGCCCGCCGCCATGGCCGCGGAACTGCTCAGTATGAAAACGAGAAAGGTGGAATAGCGGGAATGCCGCAGAAACGGACTCATTGCTCGCTATCGTATCCCACAATCCGGACGTAGGACATCATTCCGTTCATTCTGGAAGTCGGAGTGAATTCGCTATGCTCGACCATGTACAGGTTGAGATCATTTTCCACATCCGGGGAAATCGTGTTCCAGCGTGTGTCGCTGGTTCGAACGACATTACCGTTCGGGGCAGGCTGGGTCGTTGCCAGCTGTGTCGGCTGCGTCCCCGGAACCGGACTCACCATCCGGATGCCGACCACGGATACCGCGGCCACGGATGCGGCAATGGCGGCACCGCCTATCCATCGGCCAAGATCCCGTCGATCCGGCAGCAACCGTCCACGAGGAGCAAGAACCGTTGCCTCTTCATGCAGGTCGCCGGCCGTTGCTGACGCAACGCCGCTCACCGGTGTTTCCACCAGATCCTGGTGCAAGGCTGCCCGGATCAGATGCCACCGTTCCCAGCTACACCGCAGACTGGAATCGCGAACCAGTGTCTGCAACACGTCACCGGTCGCCCTGCGATCCAGCTCACCATCCATCAACGCCGATAATTTCTCTTTCATCACTACAGTACCCCCGAGCCGTATACTACTTGCGCACCTCAGTCCCCGCCGAGCAAGGGCGCCAACTCCTTTTCTATCGCTTCGCGTGCCCGAAAAATCCGTGACCGTACGGTTCCAATCGGACAATCCATGGCCTGAGCAATATCTTCATAGCTTAGACCGTCAATCTCGCGCATGAGAATTGCGGCACGCAAATCCTCAGGCAAGCCGTCAATCGCGTTCTGCACCCGTTCAGCGATCTCATCCCGGAGCAAATTTCGCTCCGGCGTGGCGACTTCCCGGAGCTCGCCTGCGCTTTCCAGCCCTTCCGCCGTGTCGACATCCACATCCGAACTGGGAGGCCGACGTCCCTGGGAAACCAGAAAATTCTTCGCCGTGTTGATGGCGATCCGGTACAGCCAGGTATAAAAAGCGCTGTCTCCCCGGAAGCCGGCCAGTGCACGGTAGGCCTTGATAAAGGCCTCCTGGGTGACATCCTGAACCTCGGCACTGTCGCGCAGGTAGCGGGAAACCAGCTTGGCCACCTTGTGCTGATATTTCAGTACCAGCAGATCGAAGGCCGCTTTGTCCCCCCGCTGCACCCGGGCGACAATCTCCGCATCGACGCTACGTTCGTCCAAGATACCCGAAGCCCCTGCTGTTGCCGTTCGAACCCCGGGCGCGCGTCATAGATAGAGACCGCCGGGCCCGGACAAAGTTCGTGAAAAAGTGAGTTTTACCCGAAATCTTGTTCATATTGATGGCTGCCCGCGCCCAGGCAAATAGATCAACCTGCCCGCTGGCGTGTGCTAGGATACCGCAAAAACACGGTCTCCGCCCTGCCCCAATGCCTTCGTCGCATGAAACCGAGGTCCTGATCATCGGCGCCGGCGTCGCCGGTCTTACCCTTGCACTGCGCCTCGCCCCCCGGACCCGCGTGACCGTCCTGGCCAAGGCGGCGCTGAACGAAGGCTCCAGCCTCTACGCCCAGGGAGGGGTTGCCGCCGTTCTGGACCGCCAGGAAGACTCCATCGCCTCCCATGTTGAAGATACCCTGAACGCCGGAGCCGGCCTGTGCCATGCCGATACCGTACGATTTGTCGTGGAACACGGCCCGGAGGCCATCCAATGGCTGATCGACGAGGGTGTCCCGTTTACCAAGAATGGCGATGGGGGAAACGACGAGGGCTATCATCTGACCCGGGAAGGCGGCCATTCCCACCGGCGCGTGATTCACGCCGCGGACCAGACCGGCAAGGCGATCGAAAACACGCTGGAGGCGCAGGTGCGACGCCACCCGAATATCCGTCTCCTGGAGCACCATATCGCCGTCGACCTCCTGACCCGAAACAAGCTCGGCCAGGCCGGAACAGACCGGGTCCTGGGCGCCTATGTCCTGAACAAGGAAACCGGCCATGTGGAACTGTTCGCCGCCCGCTTTGTGGTTCTCGCCACCGGTGGCGCATCCAAGGTGTACCTGTATACCAGCAACCCGGACACCTCCACGGGGGACGGAATTGCCATTGCCTGGCGCGCCGGCTGCCGCGTGGCCAACATGGAGTTCGTCCAGTTTCACCCGACTTGTCTGCACCACCCCCATGCCAAGTCCTTTCTGATCTCGGAGGCGGTTCGGGGCGAAGGCGGCCGCTTGCTCCTCCCCGATGGAACACCGTTCATGAGCCGTCACGATCCACGGGGCGAACTGGCGCCGCGCGACATCGTCGCCCGCGCCATCGACTTCGAGATGAAACGCCACGGCGTGGACTTCGTGCTTCTGGATATCAGCCACAAGCCGGCGGAATTCATCATTGAGCACTTCCCCCACATCTACAAGGTATGCAAACACCTGGGCTACGACATGACCACCGGGCCCATTCCGGTGGTGCCCGCGGCGCACTACACTTGCGGCGGAATCATGACCGATCTGCGCGGCCGTACCGATCTCGACGGCCTGTACGCCATCGGCGAATGCGCCCATACCGGTCTGCACGGCGCCAACCGGCTGGCAAGCAACTCGCTCCTGGAATGCCTTGTCTTCGCCCAGTCTGCCGCCGGGGATATCGATGCGCGCCGCGATGAGCCCGGGGCAGAAGCCCAGACGCTGCCCGCCTGGGACGAAAGCCGCGTCACTGACGCCGATGAGGAGGTCGTGGTCTCACACAACTGGCATGAACTTCGGCGGTTCATGTGGGACTACGTGGGAATCGTCCGAACCAGTAAACGACTGCAGCGGGCCCTGCACCGCGCGGATCTTCTCAACGAGGAGATTCATGAATACTACGCCAACTTCCGGATCAGCAATGACCTGCTCGAGTTGCGCAATCTGGTGGTGGTAGCGGAACTGATCATCCGCTCTGCCCAGAGCCGAAAAGAAAGTCGCGGCCTGCACTACACCCGCGACTATCCCCAGCCCTCGGCCGAACCGCCGCAAGACACGGTAATGGTTCCGGAGAGACCGCCCGTCCGTCGACGCGCCTAGCCAGCGCGGTTCGTATGCAGGAAGACCCGCAGCCGGTGGAAGGCCTCGGCGGACGTGGCATCCCGCGGGACCACCACGGCGTGGCGTCCACAGTCGGTCTGCATGGATGCCAGGACCACCCACGGGTGCACGAACACCGGGCCGATGCGGGTCGCCACTTCTTCGCGGCGATCGCCGAGAACCAGGCGCAGGCCATCCATGCCCGAAGGCCGAAGGACCCGTACGGCATGGCTGTGTTTGCGCGATACATGCCGACGCCAGATCGATGCCAGGCTGACGGCGATTGCGAACACCATACCGATGCGAACCAGCAGAGGCAGGGAAACCGCAAACACGGACGCGAGGGCACCCATGTGACTGAAGAGACAGAAGATTGCCAGCTGTGGCGAGCGACTCAACTCGACGGGAGCATCAAGCGCGAATCCGTTTGACAAGTTCGATGAATTCCTTTTCATCCGGTGTACTCACTCCATTGAAATATCCCAGCAGGGTATTGTCGTCGGTCTCCAGCAGGCGCGCAAAACAGTCCTTCTCCCACTGACTGAGGCGATCGTAGTCCTGCACCAGAAACCGTTCGAGCAACAGGTCGAGTTCCAGCAGCCCGCGCCGGCAACGCCAGCGCAGACGGCGGTCCTCCGCTTCCCCGGCCGCATTCACAGCCGTCTCCGCACCAGCATTTGTTTGATATGACCGATGGCGCGGGTGGGATTCAGGCCTTTGGGACAAACGTCGGTACAGTTCATGATGGTGTGACAGCGAAACAGGCGATAGGGATCCTCAAGCTCGTCCAGCCGCTCGCCCCCGGCCTGGTCCCGGCTGTCCGCCAGGAATCGCCACGCCTGAAGCAGCGCGGCAGGCCCGAGAAAACGGTCCGGGTTCCACCAGAAGGACGGACAGGAGGTCGAACAGCAGGCACACAGGATGCATTCATACAAACCATCGAGACGTTTGCGATCTTCCGGGGACTGCAGGCGCTCAATCTCCGGCTCGGGGTCGCGATTGATCAGCCATGGCTTGACCGCCTTGTACTGGTTGTAGAACTGGCTCAGATCGACGACCAGGTCGCGGATGACGGGCAAACCGGGGAGCGGTCTGAGGGTTACGTGGTTGCCGAGTTCGGACAAGGGGGTGATACAGGCCAGACCATTACGGCCGTTGATGCTCATGGCATCGGATCCGCATACGCCCTCCCCGCAGGACCTGCGGAAACTGAGGCTGTCGTCCTGTCGCTTCAGCAGCAGCAAGGCATCGAGCAACATGGTCGCTTCGTGATTCGGCTCCAGTTCGTAGTCCTGGATGTACGGCGCCGGGTCGGTATCCGGATTGAATCGGTAGACGGAGAATCTCATTTCGACAGCACCTCCTGCGACGACATTCCTGGCGGTCAGTACACGCGTTCCTTGGGCTTCAGCGTTTCAACGGTCAGGGGTTTCAGGCGGACCGGTTTGTAATCCAGAACCCTGCCCTCCCGGAAGTACAGCGAGTGTTTCAGCCACTGCGCGTCGTCGCGCTTCGGATAATCGAGTCGCGAATGCGCGCCCCGGCTTTCGCTACGGGCGGCCGCAGACACAACCGTGGCCAACGCACATTCCATCAGGTTCTCCAGTTCCATGGCCTCGATGCGTGCGGTATTGAAGATCCGGCTGTGATCCTTCAGGGTCGCATCCTGCATTCGGCGTTCCAGTGCCAGAACCCGTTCTACTCCTTCGTCCAGCACGTCCTGGGAACGAAAAACACCGCAATAGTTTTCCATGGTCCGCGCCAATTCGTCGCGGAGCCCATCTACCGATTCGCCGTCGCCGCGCCGGTCCCAGCGATGAAGCCGCGCCAGGGCGCGCTCCACGGCCGCATCCGGGACACCCCGATGGTGACGATTCTGGGCCAGGTACTCCAGGATGTGGTTCCCGGCGGCGCGCCCGAAGACGACAATGTCGAGTAGCGAATTTCCGCCCAGTCGATTGGCCCCGTGCACCGATACACATGCGCATTCGCCAACCGCGTACAGGCCGGGCACCGCTTCCTCCGGACCTGTATCCACCGGCACCACTACCTGTCCGGCCCGATTGGTCGGAATCCCGCCCATGGTGTAGTGCGCCGTCGGATACACCGGGATGGGCTGCTCCACCGGGTCGACACCGGCAAAGCGCATGGCGAGCTCGCGGATCCCGGGCAGGCGCTGGCGAATGATGTCGGCGTCGAGGTGATCGACCTTGAGCAGCACGTAGTCCTGCGCCGGCCCACAACCACGCCCCTCACGCACCTCGGTGGCGATGGCCCGGCTGACCACATCCCGGCTGGCGAGGTCCCTGGCATGGGGTGCATAGCGTTCCATGAACCGTTCGCCGTCACGGTTGACCAGATAGCCGCCCTCCCCTCGTACACCTTCGGAGATCAGCACGCCGGCTCCCGCGATACCGGTCGGATGGAACTGAAAGAACTCCATGTCCTGCAGGGGAAAGCCCGCACGCAGCGCCATTGCCATGCCATCACCCGTATTGATCATGGCGTTGGTCGTGGTGCGAAACATTCGCCCGGCGCCGCCGGTCGCCAACAAGGTGGTCTTGGCCTCGATCAGGAGGGGCTCGCCGGTTTCGATTTCCAGGGCCAGGGCCCCGAGGACATAACCCTCATCGTCGACTACAAGGTCAACGACAAAGTACTCGTCGAAAAAATGGGTCTTGGCGCGCAGGTTTTGCTGGTACAGGGAATGGAGGATGGCATGACCGGTGCGATCCGCCGCCGCGCACGTACGTGCCGCCTGCTCGCCGCCGAAGTTCTGGCTCTGGCCACCGAAGGGTCGCTGGTAGATTCGGCCATTGTCCAGGCGGGTGAACGGGACACCGTAGTGCTCCAGTTCCACCACCAGGCGCGCAGCCGCGCGACACATGTACTCGATGGCATCCTGGTCACCGAGATAGTCGCTCCCCTTCACAGTGTCATACATGTGCCAATGCCAGTTGTCCGGCATGACGTTACCCAGGGCCGCATTCATGCCTCCCTGTGCGGCCACGGTATGGGAACGCGTCGGAAAAACCTTGGATACAACCGCGACGTGGGCCTCTGCCTGGGCCAGCTGCAGGGCCGAACGCAGGCCACCCCCTCCGGCTCCGATAACCAGGCAGTCGAACCGGCGTCGCGCGACCGCCATTCAGGCGACTCCCTGGAACAGGACCAACACCAACCACACGCCGCACGCGAACAAAAAGATGGCGCTCGCCATGGTCGCGGAAAAACGAAGCCAGAACCGGTGCAGATAATCGAGATACACACTGCGCAATCCAATCCATGCGTGAGTCAGGAGCGCGACAAAACCCAGGAGCCAAAGGACCCGCAGGACCGGTTGATGAAACAGTTGTCTCCAGCTGGCGTAGTCGTGAACCGGGTGAAAAAGGAGGTACACCAGTTCCAGCAGACCGAATCCGGCCAGATAAACCGCCGACAGGCGTTGCCACAGCCACTCGCCGGTACCGCTGCCGGCACTGCCTGGCGTCCGCATGCTCACGAGGAAACCCCGAGGTACAGGACCGCGGCAACGACCAAGGTCGCCGCAAACGTTGCCCAGGCACTGTTGCGGGCCGCGCTCCGGCTAAGCCCGACATGCAGGTCCATCAGCAGATGGCGAATCCCGGAAAAGAAATGCTGGGCGAGAATCAGAATGATGATCGCCAGAAAGACACGAACCGGAATCCGGTCCGTCCACCGGGATATCTCGTGAAAGCCGGCAGCTCCGCTCAGCGAAACCTGCAACCCATACACCAGAAAAGGGATCAGAATCGCCAGGATTACGCCGGTAACACGGTGAACAATCGATACAATGCCACTGGCCGGGAGCCGAATTTTCAGCAGCGGCAAATCCACGGTCCGGGCGCGGGATTCGCCCGCAGGATTATTGTTGTTGACCACGTGTGGCAAGGGTTTCCTCGTCCATCGATTCGTTTATCATTTGCCGTCCATGGCGACGTCCAACCATATTATACGAGAGGGCTGTTCTGGTGAATGAGGGCTGGAACCAATTTCTGATCGAGAATCATGCGGAAATAGACCCCGAAAATGAGCTTCGGTTCGGAGACCCGAAGGATGAGGTTCGGGCAGCTGCGACCAATGGCGTCGTTGCGCCGTTGTTGCAGCGGAGCGTGATTCGGGTATCCGGGGAGGATGCCGAGGAATTTCTGCTTGGTCAGTTCACGAACGACCTGCGTCTGCTCGACGACCAACACACCCAGCTCAGCGCCTATTGCACGGCCCAGGGGCGCGCGCTCGCCGTCTTCCGTGTACTGCGAAAACAGGATGGTTGGCTGCTGATCCTGCCAACGAACCTGCGCGATTCAATCGTAAACCGCCTGCGCATGTTCGTTCTCCGGTCAAAGGTTGTCCTCGAACCGCTGGACGAATCCGTCGTACTGGGGGTATCGGGCGCCAGTTCCGCCGCCGCGATTCAGGACCTTGTCGGCTCAACCCCGAGCGAAACGGATTCATGCGCGTCATCAAAGGACATCACGGCCATACGTGTGGGCACGCGCCGGACCCGCTTTGAAATCATTGTGCCGGTTGAGCAGGCGCCTCAGCTGTGGCAGCGATTGAGCGCCCTGCTGCGACCGGTCGGAACCACGCCATGGGAATGGCTGGACATCCAGGACGGAATCCCGATTGTCTTGCCTGAAACCAGCGAGACCTTCGTGCCGCAAATGATCAACCTGGATGCCCTGGATGGGATCAACTTCAAGAAAGGCTGCTACCCGGGTCAGGAAATCGTGGCGAGGATGCACTATCTCGGTCGCTTGAAGCAGAGGATGTACGGCGCCCATGTAGACGCCAACGATGTACCCCGGGCGGGCGACAAACTGTTTGCGGATTCCTTTGGCGACCAGGCCGCCGGAACCATTGTAAGCGCCCGCGTCGCGCCAACCGGCGGTTCCGATCTGCTGGCGGTCATCCAGATTGAGGCAGCAGAGAACGGCGTGGTTCATCTGGGTGCGAGCGATGGACCGACGCTTACCTTGGGCGAATTGCCTTACTCGCTGCCGGCCCCCCAGCGCCCCTAGCCACCACTGTATCCTTCCTTATTGTTAAGGTTCTGTATCCTTTTCTGTTGGCTTTTTTTGGCTAATACAGACGCGTCTTAACGTTTGTTTTATTGTTTGTCTATCTTGTACCCCCCCTAGCGTTATGCTTGAATCGTCGTGTGCCGCAGAAGGTAATTCGGCATATAAGCAAGTACTAAATAAATAGCCATAAAACGAAAAATAGCGTCAATCCTAAAGATTGACCTCACGACGAAAACAACCACGGAGGAGTACGCCATGATCTATACCCGGAAGACACCGGCGACGCTCATCATGGGCATTATCTTTGCGGCCTATGGTTGGGCGGTCCAGCAGCACGCGCTGGACGGTGTCCTGAACTATTTGCATCAGACGAAACACGCCGACGAGATGGTGGCCATCTCGCTGACCGCGGGCATCATCGGCATCGTTATTGGCCTTTGGCAAATGATCGCGCCGCAGAAGGAAGGCCATCTCGACTACTATCTATCTACGGCCGGGGGAGTCCTGTTCATTCTGCTGGTGGCGGCAGCCGTCAAATGGGGTGTCGCTCCGCTGGTCGCGGAAGCGAGCAAGGCCATGGGCAACGTCGGCGGGACCGGAAAACCCATCCACAAGCTTCTGGGTCTGAACTACGTCGTCCTCGGCATCCTCGGCGGCATCATCATCGTCAACTATTTCCGCATTCCGCAATGGGCCGAAAATGGTGTACGGCTCTCACGCCTCGGTCTCAAGACCGGCGTGATCCTGCTGGGGGCCCTGTACAGTATCGCCGAACTGCAGAAACTGGGAACGCTGTCGGTGGTGATGATCGGGTTCTTCGTTCTTGGATCGGTCGGATTGGTGCTCTGGATCGGCGCCCGGCGCAACATCCCCAACTCCATGGGTGGCGTGCTTTCCGCCGGCATGGGCGTATGTGGTGTATCCGCTACCGTGGCCGCCTCTCCGGTAGTACAGGCCAAGTCCACCGAGATCGCGTATACGATTGGTACCATCCTGCTGTGGGGCGTGCTGATGATGTTCCTGTTCCCGCCCATCGGCCACGCCCTGGGATTGGGACCGGTGCAGTTCGGCGCCTGGGCCGGTACCGGCATCCTGAATTCGGCGCAGGTCGCGGGGGCTGCCCTGGCGTTCCAGCCGGACGGGATTGAAACCCTGAAGGTTGCCGAAATCTTCAATATCACCCGCGTGCTGTTCCTGCCGATCATTGTCCTGTGGCTGGCCGTGTGGTACGTCCGCCGCGAGGAAGGTGCGAAGCAGATCAGCGTGGGTCAGGTTATTGTTGGCAAATTTCCCGTGTTTGTCCTGGGTTTCATCCTGGTGTTTGCGCTTTCCTCCACTGGCATCTTTGCGCCGGCCAATCACTACAAGGGCAAGTACTTCGACAACAATATCAGCGAAAGCAAGCTGTTAAAGAGTGATGACATTGCCAAGCTGCGGGCGGAATCCGGCAAGGTACAGCGTGCCGATCGCCGCACTGCACTGAACAACCTGATCGAGAACGGCAAGGTGATGTCCATCGATGACGATGACACCCTGCGCGGCCTGGTGAACGCCAACATCCTCAGCAAGGATGCCAACCACATCCTCAAAGGGGCGCACAAGTCGGTTCGCCATACTGCAAAACGCGTCAAAAAGTTCCGCGCGTTGATCGTATGGTTCTTTGCCTTCGGCCTGGTGGGTCTGGGCATGCAAATCACCTTCTCGTCCATCAAGCAGGCCGGCGGCCAGCCCCTGGTCATCGGCACCATCGTTGGCACCATCAAGGCGGTGGGCGCACTGGTTGTCGTATGGATGTTCGTACGCGAAACGATCTGACGAAAACGTAAAGGAGAAACAGCTATGGCTGAACAAAAATTCGAGAGAGGCTCGGCCCTGTCCATCTTCAAGAGTGACCGTGCCGAGGATTTTGTTGCACTGGTGTTCTCGCTCATCCTGGTCGGTCTAGTCGTCATGTTTGTGCCGAAGTAAGACGACTCCACCTCCAACTTCCCGGGTCCATGTACGGACCCGGGATTTTTTTGCCGGAGGACGCATGATGTCCGCAAAACGAATTCTGCTAGCGAGCCACAACACCCGCGGGGCACGGGCGGCCGAGCGCTTTGCCCTGAAACACGCGGCCCGTGGCGCCGTGATTGACCACCTGCTTGTCGTACCGGATTTCTGGAAAGGCATGATGGGTGACGACTGGCTCAACAATGCCTCGACCCGCAAGATCTACGGGGACTACGTGGAGTCAGAACTGGAGAAGGAAATCCAGCGCCATGTCACCCGGCTCTCCCGGGAGTGCGAACGCAAGGCCCTGCGCTACCGGCTTACGGTGGTGCTGGGCAAACCGACTCAGGCCGTGCTGGAACAGGATTCGCACAATCGCTACGAACTGGTCGTTATCGGTGCACCCCGCCCCCGCGGTGAGCCGGGTCTGCGCTCCCGTATTTACGCGGACAAGTTGGCGGCGGGACTGCGGGCACCCCTCGTGATCGCCCCCCGGCCGGCGTAGTTCCGAATGAATCGAAAACCGGATATTCCGGACGAAGCTCCGCAGATTGATTCTCCTGATTTTGCGTGGTCGCGCTTCTACGCACCGCTGGCTCCAAAACAGGTTGCGGCGCTGTGTCGTGACGTTGAGGCAATGTTGCGGATCAATCCCTACTACGTATTTCGCGACTGGACGGCCAGCGACGGAAAGCATTTTCACATTGTGATGGACAACAGCAGCAACCAGCAGCGACTGGAAACGGACGTCGAACTGCTCGTGGACAGCGAGGAACGTATACGCATTCGCTACTACGAAGGGATCAAGAAAGCGACAATCTTCCTGATCGCGCCGTTGGCTAATGGTAGTATCGTTACGGTCGTCGACGATTATGGTGAACCCGCCGCAACCGAATCGGACAACGAGCCGAAACTGGCGGACAAGAGCCTGCCTGCCTGGGCCGGTGCCCTCAATGCGTATTTTCAACGCATACGCCGCTGGTCCTGGTTGCCGGGGTGGCGGTGGTATATGCGGCGCGTCTGGATGCCCATGACTCCTTCGGCGCGCCGGGTGGTCTGGATGCTCTACCTGATTACGCTGGCGGAGTTCGGATTCTTTCTGTTCGTGCTGCTGATCTTTGTGCTGGAAACCGGCACACGCTAGGGCGTATCGGAACCCGCCCCCTTCTCCGACGCGCTGCCGTTGCCGTTTTTCCCCTCAACAACGCGGACAAAGGTTTCGTTGGGGCGGATCATGCCAAGTTCCTCCCGGGCACGCTCCTCGATCGCATCCAGGCCGCTTTTCAGATTGACGACCTCCGCCTGTAGGGTGAGATTGCGTTCGCGCAGTTCGGCGTTCTTGGCGGTTTGTTCCTGCACCTCGCGGTGCAGCCGCCAATAGGCCAGCACGCCCCCGCTCCCGAACCAGAGCGGATACTGGAGCAATACCAGCAGGGCGACCAGGCCATAGGTCAGGATACGCATAGGCCTATTCTACCGCTTTCCCCGGTTTGGCCCATAGACGCGCCTTTAGCCGTGCAGAGGGAATGCCCCGAGCCCCGGGTATCTCGCGTCCTCGCCCAACTCCTCCTCAATCCGCAGGAGCTGGTTGTATTTTGCGACGCGGTCCGAGCGGGAAAGGGAACCGGTCTTGATCTGACCGGTCGCCGCCGCGACTGTGATGTCCGCGATGGTTGTATCCTCGGTCTCGCCCGAACGGTGCGACACCACGGATGTGTAACCGGCATCCCGGGCCATATCGATCGCCGCCAGGGTTTCGGTAAGAGTCCCGATCTGGTTCACCTTGATCAGTATGGAATTGGCGATTCCGCGCTCGATACCTTGTTGGAAAATCTTCGTATTGGTCACGAACAGATCGTCCCCGACCAGTTGCACGCGTTTGCCCAGCCGCTCCGTCATCAGGGCCCAACCATCCCAGTCGTCCTCGCTCATGCCGTCCTCGATGCTGAGAATCGGATATTTGTCCATCCAGCCGGCAAGCAGATCGATAAACTCTGCCGAACTCAGCTGTGCATCCTCGGAACCCAGGTGATAGCCCCCGTCGACCGCGAATTCGGAACTGGCGGCATCGCTGCCGATAAACACCTGCTCCCCGGCGCGATATCCCGCCGCCTCGATTGCCTGCATGATGACGACCAGGGCAGCTTCGTTGGATTCGAGATTGGGCGCAAACCCGCCTTCGTCACCCACGCTGGTATTCAGGCCCTTTCCCTTCAGCACGCCCTTGAGCGCATGAAATACCTCCACGCCACAACGCAGCGCCTCGGAAAAGCGATCGAAACCGGCGGGGATGATCATGAACTCCTGCAGGTCCACGCTGTTGTCTGCATGTACCCCGCCATTGATGATGTTCATCATGGGGACCGGTAGCAGGAACCCCCGACCCTGATCCAGGTAACGATACAGGGGCTGCCCGTGCTGGGCCGCCGCAGCACGCGCCACGGCCAGGGAAACCGCCAGGATGGCATTGGCACCCAGGCGACTCTTGTTTTCGGTGCCGTCCAGGCGGATCAGGGTTTCATCGATAGCCTGCTGGTGTCGGGCGTCCTTTCCAAGCAGGGCTTCCCGAATCTCCCCGTTTACATTGGCTACGGCATTCAATACACCCTTTCCGCCAAAGCGAGTTGCGTCTCCGTCGCGCAATTCCACCGCTTCGCGTGAGCCGGTGGAGGCACCGGAAGGAACCGCGGCACGACCGAAGGCCCCGGACTCCAGGGTCACCTCCGCCTCTACCGTGGGGTTTCCGCGCGAGTCGAGTATCTCCCGCGCATGGACATTCGTAATCATGGGCATAGAGCGTATAACCTGTTGCTTGCGTTCCTGTTACCCGGCACCACCGTGCCGCGCGCCTACAAATCCATTTCCGAGAAGCCGCGCTTCTTGACGGCCGCATCTATCTCCATCAGAACTCCCAACAGGGCCTCCATCTTTCCCAGTGGCCATGCATTGGGTCCGTCGCTCAGGGCCTGGTCCGGATCCGGATGGGTTTCCATGAACAGCCCCGATACCCCGGCCGCAACCGCGGCGCGGGCCAGCACCGGGACAAATTCCCGTTGCCCGCCGGAACGGTTTCCCTGTCCTCCGGGCAGTTGCACCGAGTGGGTCGCATCAAAGACCACCGGACAGCCGGTATCCCGCATGATCGCCAGCGAGCGCATGTCCGAAACCAGATTGTTGTAGCCGAAGCTTGCACCACGCTCGCACACCATCACCCGCTCGCGTCCTCCGGCCGCTACCGCCTTGTCGACGACGTTCTTCATATCGCCCGGCGCCAGGAACTGGCCCTTCTTGATGTTGACCGGTTTTCCGGCCGCCACCACGGCCTGGATGAAATCCGTTTGCCGACACAGGAAGGCCGGGGTCTGCAGGACGTCCACCGCCGCGCTCACGGCCTCGATCTGATCGACTTCGTGGATATCCGTCAGCACCGGAACGCCCACGCTTTCGCGCACCTCACGCAGAATATCCAGACCCTCTTCCATGCCGGGGCCGCGAAAGGACTGGTGCGAACTGCGATTGGCCTTGTCGAAGGAAGACTTGTAAATGAAGGGAATGCCGAGCCGCCCGGTGATTTCCTTAAGCTGGCCGGCTGTGTCCAGGGCCAGTTGCCGTGATTCGATCACGCAGGGACCCGCAACGAGAAAGAACGGCCGATCCAGGCCGACCTCAAAACCGCAGAGATTCATCTATGCAAAAACCTGTTGTTTCCCGCTGGCCTTGCGGTAGCTTCGCGCGGCCTCGATGTATCCGCTGAACAGCGGGTGCCCGTCGCGGGGGGTGGAGGTGAATTCCGGATGGAATTGTACACCAATAAACCAGGGATGTTTCGGAAGTTCGATGATTTCTACCAGATTGCCATCGACCGAAGTGCCGGCCACCACCATGCCGGCCTTTTCCAGTCGCTCGCGATAGAGATTGTTGAATTCGTAGCGGTGACGATGACGCTCGACGATGCGATCCTTGCCGTACAGCTCGCGGGCACGCGTGCCCGGCTGCAGGACACAGGTCTGGCCGCCCAGGCGCATGGTCCCCCCCAGATCGGTATTCTCGTCACGGACCTCGACCGAGCCGTCCGCGTTCAGCCATTCCGTAATCAGGGCGATGACCGGGTACGGGGTGGATCGATCGAACTCGGTGCTGTGGGCGCCTTCGAGCTTTGCAACATTTCGCGCAAATTCAATGACCGC